>JAPLGR010000125.1 GCA_026390045.1 Chloroflexota bacterium
ATCGTGAGCGCCATCCGCAACGCCCGCGCCGAGAATAACGTCCCGGCGCCTGCGCGGATGGCGGCCACGTTCGTCGCCGGGCCGCATGCCGGACTGCTCGAAGCGCAACGCCGCACGATCGTGTCGCTGGCCAGATTGTCCAAGGATGGAGTAAGCATCCAGCCTGAGCTCCCTCAGCGGCCGGCCGATGCCATTCCGCTTGTCGTCGGGACGGTCGAGGTCTACTTGCACTCAGCAGGCACGGTCGATCGGCAGGCGGAGTCACAGCGGCTCCACAAGGAGCTTGCCGATGCCGACGCGCAGATCGAGCGCTTGCGCGCATTGCTGGCCAGCGAGTTTGCCACCCGTGCGCCTGCGGCTGTGGTGGACAAGGAGCGTGCGAAGCTGGCCGAGCTGGAGCAGGCGAGGGGCCGGTTGGTTGACCAGATCAAAGGCCCGTAGCGCAACGTCAACCAGGTGGGCGTGCTAGAATCGCCCCCCGGAGTCCGCGATGCGACGAAGAGGCCCTGACCTGCTGCGCTGGTTCTCTCTGGCGCTGCTCCTGATCGCCATCGGCCTGACGTTCCTGGAGCTGGTCGCGTTCAGCCGTCAGCGCGCGCGCCTGCCTCGCGGCTTGATGATTGCAGGCGTGTCCGTGGGTGGGCTCGACCGCACCGAGGCGTCGGAACGGCTGCTCCAGGTGTACGGCTCTCCCGTTGAGCTGCACTACGCCGACCAGGTCTTCTGGCTCTCGCCGGCGGCAGCCGGGTTCTCCGCCGACGTGGAGGCAATGCTGGCGGCCGCAGAACTCGTCCGCACGGGAGGATCCTTCTGGACCGAGTTTTGGGACTACCTGTGGAACCGGCCCGGCGAGGTGGATGAGATCCCGCTGAGGGCGGACATCTCTGCTGCGCAGATGGAGGCGGCCCTCCGCGACATCGCCGCGCGCTACGATCAGCCGCCGACGGCTGTCCAGCCCATCCCGGGAACATCGAACTTTCGTCCCGGCCAGCCGGGGGAAGTGCTCGACATCTCACGAGCGGCGGAGTTGCTTGGCGCCGTCCTCCGTCAGCCCTCCAACCGGCGGCTCAACCTGCCTGTGGTTGAAGGTGACGCCCCGCGCGCAAGCCTGTCCACACTCGCCACGCTGCTCAAGCAGAACATCGATGTCGCAGGCTTCGACGGCCTGGCGGTGCTCTACATGCAGGACCTTCGCTCTGGAGATGAGCTGCTCCTTGGGCGCTACCGCAACGCCGAGTTCCAGCTCGAACCTGACATTGCGTTCACCGCTGCATCGACGATCAAGATCCCGATCATGATCGCCTTCTACCGGGCCTTCGACGAGCCGCTCGATGATGAGGCCGGTCGGTGGCTTCGCGAGATGATCACCGAGTCCGGCAATGATCCGGCCGACTGGCTGATGGAGCGCATCGATCCCGTGTACGGCCCCATCCGAGTCACGGAGACGATACGCGAATTGGGCTTCGAGAACACCTTCATGGCGGGCTACTTCTACCTGGACGCGCCGCTGCTGCGCGACTATCTCACGCCGGCCAACCACCGGCCGGACCTCTCTACGGCGCCCGACCGCTACAACCAGACGACGGCTTCGGAAATTGGGATGCTGCTGGCCGATCTGTACGAGTGCGGGCAGGGCGGGGGAGCGCTGCTGGCTGCGTTTCCGGGGGAGATCACGGTAGTGGAGTGCCAGACGATGCTGGACCTGCTGGCGCAGAATCAGATCGGCGTGCTGATCGAGGCTGGAGTTCCCGACGGCACGCGCGTCGCCCACAAGCACGGCTGGACCGACTCGCCGCTCACCTGGGCGGCGGATGCCGGGATCGTGTACTCGCCGGCGGGTGACTACGTGCTGACGATGTACCTCTGGAATGATCGCGAGATGATCTGGGTGCCAACGTCGGCCCTGATGGCCGATCTCTCACGCTCGGTCTACAACTACTTCAATCCACCCTCGTCCTGACGCACAATCTGAACGACCTCCTGGCCTAGCCCTCAACTCCATCGCGTGTGTAAGGAGATTGAAAGGTCGGCGCAGCCGGATCGCGCGTACGCTCAGAGCAGGTCCCGGAGGTCTGTGATGCGCGTTTGGCGCTTCGACGGTGTCCATCGCCTGGCGTGGGTTGTCATCGTTCTGTTGGTGTTGGCTGTGGCCGTCTTTGCCATGGCGGCCGGGTTCAGCCGGCTCCGCGGCGAGGCCGTCCCCGCCGGGACCAGTGTGGGTGCCCTGGAAGCCGGGGCCTTGCACCGACAGTCTGTGTCTTCCGGTATCTGCCCACTTGGATTGCACCAAGTCGTGTTCGGTGGGCGCGAGAGCCTGCCGCTACCTGTCTAGCCTCGCCTCGACTCGATCGCTAATCCCTCAGTCGTCCGCCATCCACATGCCGCCCGTCTGCTCGAGCCAGTCGGCCATTTCCTCTGCCACACGACCTACGTTGTTGTCCGCGATGTCGAATTCCCGCCAGGGCAGCGTTGTCTGAGCTGCCAGTTCGCGAGACACGCCCTTTTCGCGGACAAACGACTGCAGGTCATCATCCTGGTCTGGCTTCCCGGACACCTTGAGTCGATCGGCGCGTGCCTGGACGAATGACTCGGGCGAGCGCGTCAAGAGCGCGACGCGAAGCCCAAGCGGCCGAAGCTGATCCTCGAGCCAGGTGAAATCGTAGTCGCGGCCGTGGTGCTGCAGCTGATACGCTCGGGTGGAGAGGTGGAAGCGGTCGACGATCCATGAGTAGTAGCGTAGCTGAGTGAACAAGCGCGCCCACGTGCGGTAGGCATCCGGGGTGAGTGCCTCTTCCTCTGGGGCGAAGTTGATCAGGCCGCGCCCCCACGGAAAGTTGGTGAAACCACACCACTCTGCCGAAACCAGCGGTGAGTGGTAACGGTATTTACGCGGTCCAACGA
>JAPLGR010000027.1 GCA_026390045.1 Chloroflexota bacterium
CTCAGGTCGCGGTTTTGCCTCCGGCTTCCTCCGGACCCCGCCTCACGACGACGCCCTTGCCCTTGGCTACGGTGGGTGCCATCAACCCCCGGGAAGGACTTCCACCTTCCTAGTCAGCCCCCATGCTGGGCGTACACGCCAAGGGCCCGGTTCGGCATGAACCGGGCCCTAGTGATTCGCGTTTCAGACTAGCGTTTGACCGTCGGCGCCTCTGACGGCGCCTCCGTCGGGCCGAACCCCAGATCGAGGTGCTCCTCCATGCGGATCTGGCCCCGCAGGAAAGCACCCTCCTCGGTGGAGAAGGATGTGGTGACCACGTCCCCCCACACCCGGCCGCTGCGCGTGATCTCTACGCGCTGCGCCGTGATGTCCCCCTTGACCGATCCGGCGACCACCACCGTCGCGGCGCGGATTTGCTTGCAGGTCACACGGCCCTGCTCGCCGATCACCACCAGCCCGCGCAAGTGGACGTCGCCATCGAAAGCCCCATCGATGCGCACGCCGCCGCTGCCGCTGATCGCCCCCTGCCAAGCAATGCCGGCGCCGAGAACGGAGTCAACCCGTTCAACGGGCTCGGTCGCCGGCTGAGTTCGCTCGTTCGCCTTGCGGAACATTCGCCCTCCGCCCGCCAGCATACCCGGCGGTCCGGGGAGTGTCAACTCCGGCTTCTGAAGTCCTAAAGGCTCTGAAGATCAGAAGCGGCTGGCAGCCCCCCGGCCGGCTTCGCCCCAAGCACAGCGCGCACGATAGCCTGCGCCAGCGCGTCGGCGGCGAAGGCGCCGACGATGCTGACGTCGACGTTCTTCTCGCCGGTTGACAGCGCAAAGACCGTGTCGCCGTCCAGGATCGTATGCGCCGGACGCACCGCTCGCGCCAGGCCATCATGCGCCATCTGCGCCACCTTGTTCGTCTCGTCCTTCGTCAGCCCGGCGTTGGTGGCGACCACGCCGATGACGGTATTGGCCTGCGTGGCAAAACGCAGCGCGGTCTTCCCGACGAAGCCGCGCATCACAACCATCGTGTCCGCCAGCGGCCCTTCGCCGCCGATCTTCACCGGCCCCAGCTGGGCCGGACGCGCCCCGGCCAGGATCCGCCCGCTGCCCGGGTCAATGACATCCCCGAACGCGTTGACCGCCACGATCGCCCCGACCACGCATCCGCCCCCAAGGTCAATGCTGGCCGTTCCCACGCCCGACTTCATCGCGCCGCCCATCCCGAGGATCTTGCCGACGCTGGCGCCCATGCCCACGCCGACGTTCCCTTCCGCGGGCGGCTCATCGGTCGCCTGCTCGCAGGCGCGGTAGCCCATGGCGGCGTCCGGCCGCACCTTCGGATTCCCTACTCCCAGGTCAAACAGGATGGCCGCCGGGACAATCGGGACGCGCGCCACCTGGGCATCAAAGCCAATGCTGCGCTCCTCCAGATAGTGCATCACTCCCGCCGCGGCATCCAGGCCGAAGGCCGAACCGCCTGCCAGCAGCACGGCATGGACCTTCTGCACCAGGTGCATCGGCCGGAGCAGGTCGGTCTCGCGCGTCCCCGGCGCGCCGCCCCGCTGATCGACGCCCCCCACCGCGCCCTTCTCACACAGCACAACCGTGCAGCCCGTCAGCGCTTGGGCGTCGTCGGCATGTCCCACGCGGATCCCGGGAACATCAGTGATGGCGTTCCTGAGTTGCATGCTCACCCTCCTAGCGGATGCCGCGGATCACGCCGCACGCTTCACAGATGCCTGCCTCAGCCGGCCTTGTAGCCAAAGCGGCGTAGGAGCGCCTTACGCTCCGCAACGTCCTTCTCGTTCTCAATGCCCTTCGACTTCTCACCATCAACGACACCGAGGATGCCGCGCCCCTGGCCGGTCTCGGCCAGGATGACCTCAACCGGGTTCGCTGTGGCGCAAAAGATGTGGCACACCTCGGGCACGGCCTTGATGGCGTTCAACACGTTGACCGGGAAGACGTTGCCCAGAAGGATGATGAAGGAGTGTCCAGCCGAAAGCGCCAGCGCGTTCTTCTTCGCCAGCTCCAGCATCTCAGCGTCGTTGCCCTCCAGGCGCAGCAGCCTGTCGCCGGACGCCTCGCAGAATGCGAGGCCGAACTTCGCGCCCGGAACTGAGTTGGCCATCGCCTCGTAGACGTCCTCGGCGGTCTTGATGA
>JAPLGR010000002.1 GCA_026390045.1 Chloroflexota bacterium
GCGCCTTTTCGGGAAACGAAATCGGCCCCTGCGAGTTCGCGCTCTTCTCCTTGAGAACAGTCCCGAAGAGCCACGTCAGGAGGATCGCCACGACGACCGAGAAGTACCAGATCACCCCGCCGGGGAAAGGGATCTTCAGCGCGCCGATGTTGATGTACGCCATCTGGTTGATGAGAGCCGCGATCACGTAGCAGACGACCCACGTGAGAACGAGCGAGATATAGCCGGACAGGCTCCACCCATAGCGGTACCAGTAGGTGCCCGCTCCCTTGGTGGAGAGCGCCTGCATGTCGTACTTGCCCTTGTTCACGATCCAGTAGTTGGCGATCATGACTCCGGCGATTGGCCCGAGCAGAATGCCGCAGTTCCCGGCCCAGCCCTGGATGTAGTTGACGTAGGCCTGGCCGTTTTCCACAGCCCACCACGGAGCGGCGAGGAAGGCGATGATCGAGCCGATGATCACCGCGGGCTTCCAGCGCAGCTTGAAGGTGCTCATCAAAATGTTGAACACCGGGATGGAGTTCGCCGTCATGTCCGTCGACCACGGAGCGAGGAACGCGAACAGCAGTCCGATGAGCGCGGGGACGATGCCCGGGGAGTACTTGACGATGATATCTTGGGGAAGGATCGTGCCGGTGAGCGCGACGGCCGAGCAGCCCAACGCCGCGCCGATCATCTGGCCGATCACGATGCCGACAAAGGGCCGATGCCGAACGAGCCCTTCTTCTGAGGGTCGATGCCCCTCGAGATGTCGGAGACGTTCAACCCCGCCGTGGCCCACCAGTTGGTCTGCACCGCAAGATAGGCGAGGAACGGCAGACTCAGATAGCCCACCTTGCTCACCCACAGGGTGGGGATGTTGGGCTTGAACTCCGCGCGGGTCGCGAGCCAGATCACCAGCCAGATGAAGTAGACCAGCATGAGCGGCCCGGCCCAGTTCGCCATGTTGCCGATGCCCTTCAGCCCGAGGAGCATGACGAGCACGAAGGACCCGAGGTAGATGACGAGCGCGATGACGAGGTACTTGATCGCCACGGTCGTCACCCTGTCCTTGGACACTCCCGTGAGGGAAACGACGATCATCGTGATCGCGAGCGATCCGGCCCAGGCTTCGACGCCGAACCAGACCAGACCCGAGATCCCTCTCATGATCACGGGGATGTGCGTGCCCTGGAAGCCGAAGGGGGGCGCAGCTGGACGGGGAACCCCACGCCATGCCTCAACGCCCACCACGCCGTTCAGCCACATGACGATGACCGCGGCGAGGTTTCCGACAAGTGCGCCCCACATGGGCTGCCAGAAGTTAAGGCCGAGCCCCTGCCCGATGGGCCCGAGGAAGAACATGGGGATGCATGTGTTCATCGAGAACATCATGAGCGTCCATGTCCATCCGCCGTACTTCTGCTGGCTGCGGGGGGTGGGCATCAGATCCGGATTCTCTGTATACCCTTTTGGAGTAACTGCGACATCTGCCATAGTGCCTCCTACCCTGAGATTGGTTTTCAAGGCCCACTATAGAACGACTACCGGGGGAAAGCAAGAAATTTCTCTATCTTTTTTATAAGAATCCTCGTTGTGCACATTTTCGTTGACCGGCTGCTGGGTTGGTGGTATCCTCTTTCACCACGAAGGAGACTGACATGGCGGAGAAACCCAGGAAACTGAAGTATTACGCGGCGGGCTGGAAGGAGTCCAAGACCGCAAAATATATGACCTGTTACAACCCCTCGACGGGAGAGGTGATCGCCCTCGCGCCTCAGTGCACCGTCGAGGAGGTCAACGAGGCGGTTGCGGCAGCAGCGGGGGCATTCCCTGCCTGGGCGGCCACGCCGC
>JAPLGR010000126.1 GCA_026390045.1 Chloroflexota bacterium
TAGGTGTTAAAGATGCGAACGATGCTAGCGTTCACACCATGCACGCGGCGGCAGGCGAAGGTCAGCGCCTCACCGAACCGCTTGGACTCGTCATAGCAGGCGCGAGGGCCTATCGGGTTAACGTTCCCCCAATACGATTCCTTCTGGGGGTGTTCGAGCGGGTCGCCGTATACCTCCGAGGTGGAGGCAAAGACAAAGCGCCCGCCGCTTTCCTTTGCGATCTCCAGGAGCCGCTGCGTGCCCGCCGAGTTGGCCAGCATCGTCTCCAGCGGGAACCTCTGGTAATGGACAGGGCTCGCCGGCGACGCCAGATGGAGAACAAGCTCGCCCTGGAAGGAGGGAGCCTGCACAACGTCCGCCTGCACGAAGGTGAACCGTCGGTCGCTTTGCAGATCCGCTATGTTGTCCGAACTGCCGGTGATCAGGTTATCGAGACAGGTGA
Source organism: Chloroflexota bacterium (assembly GCA_026390045.1). Taxonomy (GTDB): domain Bacteria; phylum Chloroflexota; class Anaerolineae; order Anaerolineales; family E44-bin32; genus DYJB01. The sequence continues at coordinate 443 of JAPLGR010000126.1, forward strand.
CCTCGTGTCCGCGGGAAAGCAGTTCGCGGCAGAGGTGGCTGCCTATGAATCCCGCTCCTCCTGCTACCAGTACTCTCATCAGAAGCCCCTCGTCCGGTCTGTACGCAGATCGCCGACCTGCTGCTAACGGACGTGCTGCACCTCGGCCACCCGGCTTGAATCGAGGGTCGGCGGCCGTCCGACGCCGCAGTATGTGAGCCCTGCCGCTTCCACGTCGCTGCGCCGCAACAGGTTGCGCCCGTCATAAAGGAGGCGCCCCGCCATTAGCCGGCGCACCTCATCAAGATCCACGTCAGCGAATTCCGGCCAGTCGGTGAGGATGGCGACGCAGTGAGCGCCGCGAGCCGCCTCCAGAGCATCCCCACAGATCTCGTCGGCGAAGTCAACAGAGGACGCCGCCGCCAGCGCCGGATCATAGACCTTCACGCGGGCGCCTTCGTTTCGCAGCAAGGTGATAACGTCGAGCGCCGGCGATTCCCGCAGGTCTTCGCTGCCGCCCTTGAATGTGGCGCCCCAGGCCGCAATAGTGAGCCCCTCGAGGGGGCCCAACAGGCGACGGATGGAGCTGACGGCGCGCCCGCGCTGGGCGATGTTTACCTCCTGAACGGAAGACAGGACGCGCATGGCAACACCAACCGAGTTGCCGGTGTGGCGCATGGCTGCTACGTCCTTGGGGAGGCAGCTCCCGCCGTAGCCGATGCCGGGTTTGAAGAAGGCACTGCCTATGCGTGAGTCCAGAGAGACGCCACGGACGACCACGTCGATGTCTGTGCCCAGGCGCTCACAGAGCTGGGCGATCTCGTTGACGAAGGATACCCGGGTGGCGAGGAAAGCATTGGAGACGTACTTGATCATCTCGGCGGTGCGTATGTCGGTAAGAATGATGGGAACATCGATGCCCTCATACAGGGCGGCCACCCCTCTGGCGTCCTCCAGCGAGTCCGCGCCTATGACGATGCGTTCGGCGTGGAAGAAGTCGTATACCGCGCTGCCTTCCCGCAGGAACTCGGGGTTGGCGGCGATCGGCGGCCGGTCCCCCTTTCCCTGAAACGTCTGGCCCAGGATCGCCTCGATCGTCTCGCCGGTGCCGATGGGCGAAGTACTCTTGTTAACGATGAGGGGCCGGTCGTTCGATGCCGATAGCGCCCCGGCGATCTGCGCGACGGCTCCTCGCACGTACCGCAGGTCGGCTGCGCCCGCAGCGGTCGAGGGTGTATTGACGCAGAGGAACACGAATCCCGCCCCCGCCAGCGCCTCTTGGTAGGAGGTTGTAAACGAGAGCCTGCCCAGCCCTGTGTTGGTTACAACGAGGTCCATGAGGCCAGGCTCGACGAACGGCACCTTCCCCGCGCGCAGCCCATCGATCAGGGCCTTGTTGATGTCAACCCCAACCACCTGGTGCCCCAATTCAGCAAGGCAGGCGGCCGTCACCACGCCGACGTGTCCACAGCCGACAACGGCCACCCGCTGCCTCGCGTTGACGCCTTTGGGGCCATCACCGGCGACCATCAACCGACCCTCTTTCCGCGCGCCGCTCAACCAAGAACCTGCTGCCCTTCCATGATAGATACGCCTGGGTAGTAGGTACGATCAGGCGAATCACCCATTTCCGGGTGGGCCCCTCCTTAACATTGCCGCCAGCCACCTGCTCTCCCGGCCTGTCCGGCGGCTCCCCTTCGCTCGGTCTGATCTCCCTACCCGATGGTGGACTGTCGGCCTATCGCCCCGTCAGGCGGCCAGTCGCCCTGCCAGAGTCGCGGCGACGAGCTCACGATCCTTGTTGGAGACGTACCATTCGATAGTACGACGTAGACCCTCCTCAAAATCGGTCTTCGATTCGAACCTGAACCGATCCTTTGCACGCGCTGTGTCAAGCATCCTGCGGGGCTGGCCGTCTGGCTTCGA
>JAPLGR010000370.1 GCA_026390045.1 Chloroflexota bacterium
CCGACCGCGACTAGCCCTAATACTGTTCACTTAAGATCAGCAACGTGGTATACTGCTCTCAGCGGACTTCGGTTGCTGAGAGGAGACTGTACCACGGCTCGGATGATAGCGGAACTGCCGGCTGGCCCGCGCATCACAGACTACATCTCCTTGGGCGTGCTGGCGGGGGCGGTGCCGCGGACGACTGTTGATGAGGTCCTGAAGGAGACAGGCAAAGGCAGTGAGCGGGAACGAGAGTTGCCGGCTCACGTGATGGTGTACTATGCGATGGCGCTGTCGCTGTATGCGCGCGCGTCGTATTGTGAGGTGTTGCGTTGTCTGTTGGAGGGCCTGCAATGGCTGGCCGATGCCGGGAAGTCGTTGCCGGTGACCGGGAAGTCTGGGATTTCGCAAGCGCGGAGCCGATTGGGCAGTGAGCCGCTGCGCAAGCTGTATGAGCGTGTCGTGCGGCCGATTGCGACGGCCCAGACGCGGGGGGCGTGGTATCGGCAATGGCGTGTGGTGAGCCTGGACGGAAGCACGCTGGCGACGGCCGATACGTCGGACAATGAGCAGGCCTTCGGCCGGCCGGGGGAAAGCCGGGGCAAGGCCGCGTATCCGTTGCTGCGGTTTGTTGGCTTGGTAGAGAATGGGACGCATGTGCTGTTTGGAGCCGATCTGGAGGCGTATCACGTGGGCGAGACGACCATCGCCCGCCGTGTGATCCAGGGCTTGCGGGCGGGAATGCTGTGCCTGGCAGATCGCAACTTCTTCAGTTTCGATCTGTGGCAGGCAGCTCAGGCCAATGGCGCTGACCTGCTGTGGCGGATCAAGCACAATCTCGTCCTGCCCCGCCTGACGCGACTGCCAGACGGGTCGTATCTGAGCAAAATCTACCCGTCCGCGAAAGACCGCCGAGACGATACCACTGGTGTGTGGGTGCGCGTCGTTGATTACCGGCTCGAGGGCGTTGAAGACGCCGAACCCATCTACCGACTTGTCACGACCATTCGCGATCCCCAGCAGGCTCCGGCCCACGAGCTGGCAGCCCTCTACCACGAACGCTGGGAGATCGAGACTGCCCTGGACGAACTCAAGACCCACCTGCGCGCCTCCCAGATCACCTTGCGCAGCAAGAAACCGGACCTGGTGAGACAGGAGTTCTGGGGCCTGCTCCTAACCCACTTCGCCATTCGAGGCATCATGCACGAAGCGGCTCTCAAGGCCAGCGAAGACCCAGATACTCTCTCCTTCATGCACGCCGTTCGTGTCGTACGGCGCAAGTTGCCCGCTTTCGTCGCGGCCCCCCCCGGAGACGAAGGTTCAGATGCATCAGTCCATACTGGATGAAATCCTTCAAGAGCGAGTCGTCTCCAGTCGCGGGCGACGCCACCCCAGGGCGGTGAAGCGGAGCGTCGGGAAGTACCCGATACGGGCGCGCTGCGAAGCACCGACCGGTCGCGTTGCCTGCGCAACCTGCGTCAAAGTACTTAAGTGAACAGTATTGGGGCTAGGGCGGTCTCGAGTTGCTCGATGCGCTGGTGGGCTTCGCGCAGTTGTCGAGACAGGTCCGCGGAGGCTGCCTGGTTGCTGTCCTGCTCGGCCCGATGCTGCTTGAGCCAGCGCCGAAACACGTTGTCGTTGAGTTGATACTGGCGGCAGATATCGGCGACCCGCCGCCCGCCGGTGAGGTG
>JAPLGR010000332.1 GCA_026390045.1 Chloroflexota bacterium
GTTTCTTGGCTGCCCCGTCCGCACCTGCTGGCGTTGCGATCCTCCCCTTCGCTTTCAGGGTCCGACCCCCAGCCGGCTCGCCCTACTGCAGACTGTCGATCATGAAGCCGGCGGCGAGTCTGGCTCCAATTGCAGGTGGCAGTCCGCACTTCTCGAAGCCTCGCTCGCCAGCGAACGAGACCATGGCCGCTTCGCTCTCTCCGGGGTTGACTCTGTGGCCCAGAATGACGCCCTCGATGATGTCCCCGCAGTAGATGTGGCCAAGCTCCCCAGCGAAGAGACCGATGAACTCTTGCGACGTGGCAATCGTCCTGTTCACGGCTTCGTAGTCCAGCCGGTCGTCGCTGCCGAAGAAGAGCCCAAAGGCAATCAGCGTGCCGGTGATGCCTCCGCAGATCTCACCGGTCCCGGCAACGCCTGGGAAGGGCGTCAGCGCCTTGATGATCTCCATGCTGCCCAGGCCAAACTCCTCCAACAGAGCCAGCGCCGTGCCCTGGGCGCAGTTCTTCAGGATGAAGTTGTACTCCTCGGCATGCCGCCGAACACGATCCAGAATCTGCTCCCTGCCTTCCTGCATCTCCTTGGGATCAAGCATCTTCCTCGGGATTCCATCCTTGGAGAGTCTCCTGATCCTGGCCTCCAGCGCCGGGACATCCCACTGTCGCGCTGCCAGCTCCTGCACTCTTGCCCGCAGAGCCTCGTAGTCCGCCATGGGCACCCTCCGTTCGTGAATGCTCTCTGAAGCAATGCGTATGGAATGGCAAGCGGCGGATCACCCTCCCCCGATGGCCTGGAAGACGCTGACCGCAGCTCCACACCGTATCTCGTCGTCCACCCCGAGGACTCGGCCGTCCACAACCACGACGCCCCCTCGCGGCTCCGAGATTCCCAGCAGGCCCAGAAGGTCTCTCGCCGTCGCCCCTTCCGGGATCTCCACTTCGATTCCGTCCGAACGCTCGTCAGGGGTGAGCCGTTCGCTCAGAGTCCCGTAGAGCTTGACCCTCACCTTCATTCCTGGTTTCCGTCAGAAGTCAAACGTGCTGTCGATCTCCTCGTCCTTGAAGGGGAAGACCTTGTTGTGCGGAGGCAGAGGTTCCTCATAGAAGAACCTGGGCAGTCGATCGTCCTGGCGCGTGAAGCCTGCCTTCCGGTTGAAATCCTTCTCGGCCTTCAGGATCCGGGTCCCCATGCCCTCGGGGAATTCCTCGGCCCCCAAGGGCGTGCCCGACTTTGCCTCGATCACCTTCCGAAAGGCTTCAGCGCCCTCGGGGCTCAGCATGGCCACGCTGGCCATGAAGCACTGCCCCATGCAGTCGAAGGCCGCCATTGTGATCTGAAGGAAGCGAGAGGTTGGGATCTGACCCTCCGGGCTCAATGGATCAAGCTTGTGTTCCAGGTAGGCCCCCACGAGGTTGCCCGCCGTGTGGTCGGCACCCATGGGCGAGGTGGCGTAGGTGACCCCATGGCCCAACATCCCCCTTGGATCGTATCCAGCAATGCTCTGGCCCTTGACCACGGGAACCCGCTTGTTGTTGAAGTGCTTGCCCACCGCTGCAGGGCCACTGCCCAGGATCTTCCCGAAGTCCGTCCCCCTGCCGATCTCCTCCACCATCTCGACTACCGCTTTGGCGTCGCCGAAC
>JAPLGR010000628.1 GCA_026390045.1 Chloroflexota bacterium
TGTCCCTCAGGTCGCGGTTTTGCCTCCGGCTTCCTCCGGACCCCGCCTCACGACGACGCCCTTGCCCTTGGCTACGGTGGGTGCCATCAACCCCCGGGAAGGACTTCCACCTTCCTAGTCAGCGCCCATGCTGGGCGTACAAGAAAGGCGGCGCAGGCGTGATGCCTGCGCCGCCGGTCCTTGACGTTTCCGCCGGAGAGTCTCAGCGGGTCTCCAGGATGACCGTCCCTGCACCCATGGAGACATCGATCAGGAGGCGAGGTCCCTGACCTTCCACATGATAGCGTGTGCTGTCCTGTGATACCCACGCACCGTGGGTCTCGACGCTCGACATGCTACCCGAGATCTCGACCTCAGCTGCCGTCCCTTCCGGGACAACGATCTTCAGCGTGCTCAGCCCGGACTCAATGTCAACCTGAGCGTCGCGCCGAAGCGCGCCGCCGAAGTCCAGCGTGTATGTGCCGGCCCCGGAACGGAAGATCATCGATGTGAAGTTGGCGTTGGCCAGGTTCATCATCTCGACCGTTGAGGCACCCGTCTCATAGCGCAGGCTGCTCATCTCAACGGTGTTGGGGGCCGAGAAGTCCACTTTGACACTGGCCGCGCCGTCCGAGATGTACAGGTCCGTCAGCGCCAGTCCGCCCAGGTCCATGTCACCCTCGTAGGCGCCCCCCGTGACGCGAAGGCGGATCGGATCCGACCCGAGCTGGAGATCCCATTTATTGATGACATCATCCGCCGAGATGTTGGGGATGCCGTCCACGTTCAGATCACCCTGCTCGATGCGGATGTCCGAACCATCGATCTTGACCGTGGGCTCGAAGTCCTTCACGTTCGTCCTGACGGTCCCGCTCACCAATCCTTCCGTGGCGCCCGGCGACAGACGCAGCTCATTGGCGCCAGAGGACAGCGTCACGAAGGCCTCCTGCGCCGGGTCGGACAACCTGGGCACCTCGATGTCCGTCTCGGTCTCAGGGCCTGTCATGATGTCAACGGATGGGATCGAGACCGAGCATGCCATGCTGGCGATCAACACGGCAGACAGTACAAGCAGAACCATTACGTGTTTCATCCTGACCTCCGATACTAATGCGCGTTCCTGCCCAAGTATACGCAGGCCCCTCAGGAAGGTCGCGAGTCGACGCCGGACCGGATCCTGTTCCCCGCCACAGCCCACAGGGCGGCTGCCGGCCGCTTGACGTCTGCCCCCGCCCTTGCTACGCTCCTGCCTCCGGGCGTGCGAGGATCCCATGTGGCTGGCACCGTTCTTCACCAATACCTGGGCCCAGGACGCGGTTGCGACGGTCCTGACCTTCGCTGTGGCGCTTGCGTGGCTCCGGCTCATGGACGCTCTGGCCGCCCGGGGCGTCATCGGGCAAGCCGATAGCCGCAAGCTGATCCACATCGGCACCGGGCCGATCTTCGTCCTGTGCTGGAACCTGTTCAGCCCCCAGCCCGCAGCCAGATACCTGGCGGCGCTTGTGCCGCTGGCGATCACGGCGCAGTTCGCCCTGGTCGGTTCCGGCGTGATCAAGGACCCGGCAGCCGTTAAAGCGATGAGCCGGACGGGCGATCGGCGAGAGATCCTGCGCGGCCCGCTGTACTACGGGATCGTCTTCGTCCTGTGCACTCTGATCTTCTGGCGGACCTCTCCGGTGGGGATCCTGGCGCTGATGCTGATGTGCGGTGGAGATGGGCTGGCCGATCTAGTCGGCCGCAGGTGGGGGAAGGCGAAGCTGCCTTTCAACGCGTCCAAGTCATGGGTCGGATCTCTGACATTCCTGCTTGCCGGGTTCGCCTTCGCGTGCGCCTTCGTCGCGCTCTTCAATCAGTGGGGCGTCCTCAATCCGAAGCTGGACCTGGCCGCCATCGTCTGGAAGACCGCCGTGATCGCGGCTGCTTCGACCGTTGTCGAAGCGCTCCCGTTGCGGGACATCGACAACCTGACGACGACCGCCACCGCGGTCGTCCTTGGTCTGCTGCTCTTCTAGCGCGGGATCGGCGATCTGGATCGCGCCCTCTCCTGCGTGCTGATTGCACTCAGCTGACGCGGGCGCGGGGCGCTCACTCGAGGTCTTTGGCCGCCTCCCACAGGCTGTCCATCTCGCCGGCGCTCAAGCCCTCCAGGGGCCTGCCCGACCGCCGGGCTACCGCCTCCATCTCGCCAAACCGCTGCCGGAAGCGCTGCGCAGCCATCCGCAAGGCCGCCTCCGGATCGATCCCGAGCCAGCGCGCGTAGTTCACAACCGCGAACAACACGTCACCCATTTCCGCAGCGCGTCTCTCCTCGGTCTCGGCCTCCAGGAGTTCGTTCAGCTCCTCAGCTACTTTCGCCTGCACTCCCTCCAATTCCGGCCAGTCGAACCCGACACGGGCCACACGCCGCTGGACTTCCGCTGCCTGAGCAAGCGCCGGGAGCGTCATCGGGACTCCATCCAGCAGCCCCTTGCCTGTCCCGTTCTCCTCCCGCTCCTCGTGCTTCAGCGCCTCCCAGTTCTGCAGGACTTGCTCGACTCCCGACACGCGCACGTCTCCGAAGACATGCGGGTGCCGCCGGAGGAGCTTGGCATTGATCCCGTCGATCACATCGCCCATCCGGAAGTCCCCTTCTTCCGAAGCGATCTGCACCTGGATCACAATCTGGAGCAGCAAGTCACCCAGCTCCTCACACAGGGCCGGCATATCGTCAGCGTCCAGCGCGTGCAGCGCTTCGTACGCCTCTTCCATCAGGTGCGGTCCCAAGGACTGATGGGTCTGCTCCCGGTCCCAGGGGCATCCGTCGGGCGCCCGAAGGTGCGCGATCGTCTCCTGGAAGGATTCCAGCGATCCCAGCCCCTCACTTGCCGGGACGTAGAGCGAGGTCCGCACGCCAATCAACTGGCTCCGGTCGATCTCGTGCAGCACAAGGCGTTCCAGGCACGCCTCGCGCGTTCCTGCGTGGTGGAGGAGGACAACCGGGTGGTCATCGGGGTAGCAGTTCATCAGCGTCAACTTCAGATCGGCGGCCACCTGCAAGGAGTACACCTGCCCGATGAGCGCCGGGCGGTCGGGTGAGAGCGGCGGATGGTGATGCGCGGCGACGTCGAGAGCGTCTGCGACCTGCAATCCATCCAGAGCGTCGAGTCCAAGCGCGGCCAGGCTTGGCTCGAGAAAGCTGATGCCGGGCACGATCTCGAAGGGAAGCCCGGCGGCAGCCGCCGCTTCCCGCAACGCGGGTACCGTAGCTTCCCCCACCGACGGATCGCCGGGGACGGCATAGACGACGCCGGCCGGCCGCTGCGCCAGCTCAATCAGCCGCTCGACAATGCCCGAATACACCGCCTCAAAGTCATCCGCATTCTCATAGAGGCTGTCGAATGACTCGACCCGCGTCTCCGCCGGTAGACCAGCGAGCGCCGGGTGGTCTCGGGTTCTCAGGTAGACCTCACCCTTCGAGCGCAGCAGCTCGAGTGCGCGCCGCGTCAGCAGATCGGGATCGCCCGGCCCGAGGCCGACAACGGTCACACCTGGCGCCATAGCCACCTCCCCGGAATGAGATCCGGCCAGGGAAGCCCCCTTCCCCGGCCGGATGACCAATGACTCAGGGGGAAACCCCCGTGGAGCGTTACCGCTTGGTGTAGGTCGGAGCCTTGCGCGCCCGCTTGAGGCCGGGCTTCTTGCGTTCCTTGGCGCGGGCATCCCGCGTCAGGTGGCCGCCCTCGCGCAGCGCCGTCCGCAGTTCGGGATCCATAGCGACCAGCGCGCGCGCCAACCCGTGGCGCACCGCGCCGGTTTGCCCGGTCACACCACCGCCCTGAACCTTGACCGTCACATCGAGCTTGCCTTCCATGCCGGTGACCCGCATTGGGGCCACAATGGCCTCCGAGTCACCGATGCGCGGGAAGTACTCCTGCAGGAGCTTCTCGTTGACGACGATCTTGCCCGACCCGCTGATGATGCGCACGCGGGCATGGCTGGATTTCCTACGGCCTATCCCTTCGTAGTACGTTGCCATTCGTCTTGCCTTCCTCTCCGTCCTCGATGCGCGACCTGCGCCGCGCCTAGCCCTTGAGCGGCTTGGGCATCTGTGCCGAATGTGGATGCTCGGCCCCGGCGTACACCCTCAGATGGCCAAGCAGCGATCGTCCATATCGATTCTTGGGAAGCATCCCGCGCACCGCGGCGGTAATGACCCGTTCCGGGTGCTTCCGCAGTTGCTCGCGAAGGCTCACCTTCCGGATGCCCCCCGGGTAGCCCGACACGCGGTAGTAGAACTTGTCGTCCAGGCGCTTGCCCGTTACCGTGATCTTCTCGGCGTTGATGACGATCACGAAGTCGCCCGTTTCGGCGCCGGGAGTGAAGGTCGGCTTGTCCTTGCCGAGCAGCGTGCACGCCAGGCGCGTCGCCAGCCGGCCGAGATTCTGCCCGTCGGCATCCACCACCACCCACTTTCGGGTGATGTCACCTTGTTTGGGGAAGTACGTCTTCTGCACGTCCAACTCCTTGCGTCGCGTCCGATGACTGTCTGATCGCGAACTCAGTATTCGACCGTCTCAAGGCACAGGCCGTGTGCCGGCGCCGGCTTCTCCTCCCAGCGCCTCGAGGGGTCCGCCACCAGTGCGGCCATCGTCCCCACGGGCCAGCGCCCCAGGCCCACCGCCACCATGGCCGAGACCAGCCTTCGGACCATGTGGTGCAGGAACGCATCCGCCTGCACCTGAAACGCCTGCCCGCGCTCCTGCCGCTCCCAGCGCGCTTCGAACACTTCCCGGACCGTGTGTCCGCCCGGGATCGGAGCCTGGCCGAATGCGCCGAAGTCATGCCGGCCTAGCATCGCCAGCGCCTCGGCGCTCATCAATTCCAGGTCCGGCTCCGGCCATAACCTCCAGGCAACTCGCTCCGCCAGCGGATCGGGCCAGGCATCAGCCAGGATCGCGTAGCGGTAGGTCCGGCGGCGAGCCGAGAACCGGGGATGAAATCCCTCAGGCGCCTCCGCCGTCTGCCGCACAGAGACATCCGCTGGCAGGTTGGCGTTCAACGCGCGGGTGAGTGTCTCCGCATCGTGCCGCCACGTCAGGCCAAAGCTGATGACCTGTCCGCGCGCATGCACTCCGGCGTCTGTGCGCCCCGCGGCCAGCAGGCTGGTCCCCGTCCAGCCGACGCGGCGCAGAGCGTCCTCCAGGACCCCCTGCACCGTCCGCTGGCCTTCGGCCAGGCGCTGGAAGCCCTGGAACCCGGTGCCATCGTACGCGACGATCGATTGGTAAGTTGCCATGGGCGTGCACCCCGCGTGCGGCGCGCCCGGATTACTCCTCAACCAGCTCGAGGATGACCATCTCCGCCGCGTCGCCCAGGCGCGGGCCGATCTTGACCACGCGCGTATACCCGCCCGGACGATCCGCGTAGCGCTTGGCGATGTCGTCGAACAGCTTCTTGACCATCTCAGGATCGTTGAGGCGGCCCGCCGCCATCCGGCGGGCATGGACGGCTTTGGCCTCGCCGGCGGCATTGCCGCGCTTGGCCGAGGTAATCATCCGTTCGGCCTGGCCGCGGATCGCGGCGGCCTTAGCCCGCGTGGTGCGGATCTTCTCGGTCCGCAGTAGCTCGGTGACCAGGTTGCGGCGCAGCGCCGTGCGGTGCCCGCTTGATCGCCCCAGGTGTACTCCGGCAATACGATGTCTCATGGCACTTGCTCCGCCTCAGCCGCGGCCGCGGCCGGCTCAGCCTGTTCTTCCAGGTAGCCCTTCTCCCGCAGCCGTTCTTTCAACTCATCCAGGCTCTTCTCGCCGAAGTTGCGAATGGACAGCATCGCCTCCGGCCCCTTCTCCAGCATGTCGAGCACTTCGCCGATCGTGGCAATCCCCGTGCGCTTGAGCGAGTTGAACACCCGCACCGAGAGATCGAGATTCTCGATCGGGATCTCGTACATCTCGCTCGCCTTCTTGGGAGCCTCCTCCTTGGCCGTGGCGGCCATCAGGCTCTCTTCGGTGACGCCGGCGATGTCGCGCAGGTGGGTCATCAAGATCTGGGCGCTGCGGCTCAGCGCCTGCTCAGGCTTGATCGTGCCGTCGGTCCAGATCTCGATCATCAACCGGTCGTAGGAGGTGTCCTGCCCGACACGCGCCCGGCCGACCTCAAAGTGCACGCGCCGGACCGGGGTGTAGATGGCATCGGTCGGCAGCTCGCCGATCGGTAGCCGGCCGCGCTCATCCGACGGCGAGTAGCCGCGCCCGGTCCCGACGGTCATCTCGATCTCCAGCCGGGCCTTGTCGTCATCCACGGTGAACAGGTACAGCTCGGGATTGACGACCTCGACCTCGGCCGGCGCCAGGATGTCGGCCGCCGTAACCACGCCCTCGCCCTGAACCTCAAGGCGCAGGCGGGAGCTTTCGCCCTCGTGAAGGATCATCCGCAGCTGCTTGATGTTGAGCATCACCTGGAGCACGTCCTCGCGGACCCCGGGGATGTCCGAGAACTCGTGAGACACGTCGGTGATGCGGATCGACGTCACCGCCGCCCCATCCAGCGAGGAAAGCAGGATGCGGCGCAGGGCGTTGCCGATCGTGATTCCGTAGCCGCTCTCGAGCGGACTAATCACGAACCTGCCGTAGTTGCGAGCCACGGCTTCGCGCTCGATCTTGGGCATGACCATGGTGCCGGTGACTGACACGTTCGCCCTCCAGGACGCGCAGCCTCAAGGGAGGCCGCGCGCGCCAACCGTGAGGCTAGCGCGAGTAGAACTCGACGATCAGTTGCTCGTGCAGGCTGGCGTCGATGTCCGTCCGCTCCGGGTTCTGGACCATCTTGCCCGAAAGCGACTTGAGATCTCGCTCCAGCCAGCGCGGGACGATGCGGGTTTCGGCAGCCGCGGCCAGTTCTTTGAAGTACGCCCGCGTGCGCGAACTGG
>JAPLGR010000543.1 GCA_026390045.1 Chloroflexota bacterium
GCCTCTCAGCCTGCAGCCCACGCCCACTGAAACGCTGCCTCCGGTCCTCGTCGCCACGCAGTCTGCGCCCACAGCGACGGGCGAGCCCACAGCCACGGTCACCGTCACGCCGACGCCGCCGCCGCCGATCGTCCTCCCTCCGACGAAGACCAAAGTGCCGGCGACGATCACGCCCACCACCGCCCCGCCTCCAGGCGGCGGCTCGTGGGGCATCGTCCAATCCGACCTTGAGCTGTATGGCGTCTCACCGGTCTCGCCGATTGGCACCACGACGACGCTCACCCTCGACGTGCGCAACTACGGCCCAGACGACTTTGAGGGCTCGCTGCGCGTCGTGTGCGTTGGCCCCGGTTTCCTTCGCGCCGATCCGAGCCAGTCCTGCGCACCGGCCGTGGTGGACACCAGCGTGACCATCCTGCAGGGCGTCGGCACCGGACACTTCAATGTCGACCTGCTCACCAATGCCGCCTGCTTCTACCCGGGTGGGCAGTGTTCGCTCATTGTCCCGGACAACAAGGACCCGAACACAGCCAACAACCAGTACGGCTTCGCCCTCCCCTAGCGCATGGGTCGCGTGGCGGTCTCTCAAGGGACGCCCCCGTCCCTGCTCCCGGCCCAGGCGGATCTTGTACCGCGCCGGAGTCCGAGAGTCCCCTGGCATGCTGCTCGGAAGCCGCGCGCAGCGCGACCGTTGTGGCTGGCTGCCGCGCTGCTGTGCGGCTCCTCGCTTGCCTGTAACCTGCTCTCGCCCGCCGCGTCGGCGCAGGACGAGGCGCCCGCTCCTCCAATCCCCGGCGCACTTGCGACGCCGGATCCTTCCGTTGCCCCGCTTGCACCCTGTCCCGAACCGGCGCCGCCTCTCCTCATCACACTGGACGTCCTGCCGGCGCCCGACCTGCCCATACCCGCCGCGCGCGTTCCCTTCCGGGATCCGGTCTTCGGGACCTGCCTCGTCCGCGTGACCGACTACGCCGCCGACCTGCCGGACGGCGACCCGCCGGGCGGGCTCAAGAACGAGTACGCCCGCGTGCAGTCGTTCAACGCCGACGAGTCCCGCCTCCTGGTGCGCGGCACGTCCGGCTCCTGGTACCTATATGACGCTGCCAGCCTCCAGCCGCTTGGCGCCCTATCGCTCGGGATCGACCCGCGCTGGGACGCCGGCGACCCGAATCGCCTGTACTCGTCCGACGGCACGCGCCTGCTCGCCCTCGACCTGCGCACCGGTGAATCCGAAACGGTCCGCGACTTTGCCCCGGACTTCCCCGGGCAGTCGCTGGCCGCCGTGTGGATGCGCTACGAGGGCAGCCCATCGGCCGACGGCCGCACCTGGGGCCTGATGGCCGAGGACGAGAACTGGGAGACGGTCGCCTTCCTGATCTATGACCTCGACCAGGACCGGATCATTGCCCGGCGCGACCTGAGCGGCGTTCCTGGCGCAGCCGGGATCGACAGCGTCACGATCAGCCCGTCCGGGGACTACTTCCTGGCCGATTTTGGCGACTCCTACTGCGAGCGCGGCGCCATGGGGATGGATCAGGCGCCCTGCGGCGTGATGGTCTACGACCGGGAACTCCAAACTGGCCGCGGATTGCTCCGCATCGGCGGTCACATGGACCTGGCCTTCGACGTTACAGACAGGGAAGTCGCCGTGTTCCAGGACCTGGATGCCGACACGCTCTCGATGGTCGACCTGGCCTCGGGCGTGGTCACGTCATTGTGGCCGATCGACTTCTCGCATTCGCCGCTCGGCTTCCATATCTCGGGCCGGGCGTTTGAGCGGCCGGGGTGGGCGGTGGTCTCGACCTACAGTGGAGCGCAGCCGGCGGCGACGTGGATGGACGACGAGGTGTTCCTGGTCGAGCTCAAGCCGAACGGCCGGGTCGTGCGCCTGGCGCACACCCGCTCATGGTTCGCCGAAGGGCCTGTCGGCTATGGCGAGAAGGACTACTGGGCCGAGCCGCATGCCAGCACCAACCGCGACCTGACGCGGATCCTGTTCACCAGCAATTGGGGCGAGGCCGGCACGGAGCTAGTGGACATGTACGAGATTGTCCTGCCGGCCGATTGGACGGAGGCGCTGCCTTGAAACCTGTCCTGCACCTATCGTCGTCATCAAGCTGCCACGAGGGAGGCTGGGCATGAGTCGCAATTACCAGCATCGCCTGATGCTGTGCATCCTGCTGACCGCCACGGCGCTGGCTGGCTGCAGCCCGCAATCGGGCGGGCCGAGCGTCTGGCTCGATCAGCCGCTTGACGGGCGGACCTTCCCCATGGGCCCGGTCACGATCCTAGCGCACGCCGCCGACGTTGACGGTTTGCAGTCGATCGAGTTTCGTGTCGACGGCGCGCCGGTCGGCGAGGTGGCCGTCGATGCCGAGCGCTTCGGCGAGGCCGGGATCGAGTGGCTGCCGCCGGGGCCGGGCACCTACAGCCTGGAGGTCGTGGCGCTCGATGCCGCCGGTGGGCGCGGCTCCTCCGCACGGGTGACGATCATCGTCGCCGACGCCAGCCTACTTGCACTAACCACCCCCACGCCGACACCGTGGACGCCGGTCAAGGTCACCGGCGTGACGTGCGGCCCGGGTGTCACGGTGAAGGTGGATTTCGAAGTGACCAGCCCAAGCGGTGTGGTCAGCGTCGAGGTCTTCTCCACCTACACGGCCACCGACGAGAGCAAGCTGACCTTCACCGCACCGTACCCACTCACGGTGAAGGACACGCTGTGGCTCGACGAAGGAGAGCCCGATTCTGTCAACCGCCCGCACCTGGTTGGCGTCAAGGCAATCCTTCTTGGTCAGTCGATGCCGGTATTCGGGTATGAATGAGAGCCCGGTCCACAGCAGCTCTGCCCCGGCCACTACGCCGGCGAGCAGTACCTGGCGGCGACGCCCGGCCTGAAGGCACTGTGGATCGCCCGGCTGAACACTAACTGCCGCCTCGGCCCGGGGACGGCCTACGATTCGCAGGACGTGATCGAGAGCGGCGCGCAGGCCCCGATCGATGGCAAGAACAGCGAGGGCACGTGGTTCCGGGTGCAGCCCCCGGGAAGCTCGCGCACCTGCTGGGTTTCCAATGCCAGCGGCGAGGCGCAGGGCGACCTGGCCAGTGTGCCGGTGATTGCCGTGGCTCCGATCGCCACCGCAACGGCAACCCCCGCGCCGGCCAATCAACCGCCGGTGATCCAGGATCTCTCCGCTTCCCCCAGCTTGATCCTGACCGATGGAACAGGCTGTCCGACATACTCGCGCACGGTCACGCTGAGCGCCGTCGTCTCGGATGACGTCGGGGTCGACTCGGTCGTGGTGCAGTGGACGCTGGGAACGCTGTCCGGAGAGACCACACTCCTGCCGGCTGGGGGCAACAACTACTCCGGCGTTATCGGGCCGGTCACGCAGGTAGGGACGATGTCGATCAACCTGATCGCACGCGACACGTCAGGGGCTTCGGTCTCCAGCGGTCCCGTGACGGTCGACGTACAAAACTGCATCGAGTAGCCGGCAGGCTGCAGGAGGATCCCATCGTGGGCGAGGCCGGCACGCTTTCGATCTTCGTCCAGGCGCGTGAATAGACTCCGGCAACACCGCCGCCAGTGCGCCGTTCACCGTCTATGGTGTGGTCTGCCCAGGGCAGAAAGGAAGAGAAGATGAAAGCCAGACCATGTTGTCTCTTTCTGACAATCGGATTGCTCTTGCTGGGCGGCCTGATCGGCCTGACTCTCCTCGGCGTGCAGTTCCTGCGTCAGCGGCAAGAACGCGCCCGCTGGGAGTACCTGCCGCCGGTTGCCCGAATCACCGAACCCCAAAGTGGGTTTAGCGCGCCGGTTGGCAGTTACCTGTCCGCGGTCTCCACCATCACCTTCTCGCCGCAAAGCCCGGTGCAGACCATCGAATGGTATCTGAATGGGATCAGGGTGGAGAGCCATCCCCTGCAGCCTGGGGCCGGCGTCTCTCGGGCCTACGACTCCTACGACCTGCTCATCCCAACCGAAGGCACGCACGTGCTCATGGCACGGGCGATCAACGCGCGCGGCGCGATCGGACTGTCCCAACCGCTCACCTTCCAGGGCGTGGCAAAGGGCGAGGCCTTCTACGCCGTGACTGTGAACGAGGGCGAGACGCTGGAGAGCCTCGCCGCCGGGTATGGTAGCGACGCCGCCACGCTTCAAACCCTGAACCCCGGGCTAGGCAATGCTCCCCCTCCGGGCACGACCGTCAAAGTACCCATCCCGCCCGAAAACGAACCGCCCTCCCCCCTGCCGACTCCACCGACTGCTAGCAGCGGTGTCACGCTCATCGCCGCCCCCCCGATGTTGAAAGTGGCCGATATCCCGTCCAACTTCTACCCTCTTCTCACCGTCACTCCCCCACAAGTGCCCACCAACCTGCAAGGGGAGGTGAGCAATTGCCGGGTGAAGTTGCTCTGGGAGGACAACGCCAATAACGAGAGCGGCTATGAGGTTTGGATGGCCGCCCCGGGCGCGCCGCTCACCCGCCTGGTGACACTGCGACCAGCTTCGGGAGGGGTGACCTGGTTCGAGTTCCAGGCCCCCGGCCCCGGCTATTCCCTCTTCTGGGTCGAGGCGGTCAACGCCATCGGTCAACAGGGCAGCAACATCATCTATCTCAACGTGGACGCCGGCTGTCCGGCTGGCGCCGCCACCCATCTGCAAGTCCAGATTCTGGATATTGCCGTCAGCGCCAGCGCCGGGCGCGTCTATTGCTACGCCTCCTTCGAGAACTCTCCCGAATTGCGCCTGCCGGCCCAGGATGGGGACTTCATCGCTGTCCAGGGCGGGCATGGCGACCTGACCTCCTGGCCGCACACGTTTGCCCTGCCCATCCCCCAGGACGGCACGCTCGACTTGAGCGGCGAATGCTGGGGCTGGGCTGGCCAAAACCTGAGCAAACTGGGGAAGTTCACCACTGCCTTGGGAAGCGAAACCTGGGATGGCGCGCCGCGTCTGGCGCAGGGGAGCGCGATCGAGATCAGTCTGGCCGTTCACCCTCAAACTCCGGCTGGGACAAAGATGATCTTCGCCGAGCGAAGCCCGGGTTTGCCATCCGGGTCGTACCCGGGTTTCTTGGAAGAGACTCTTCCGATTGATCCCACCCTGCCGATCCCCGTGATTACCACAATGGTCGAGAGCACCAATTACCCCCTATTGACGGCGAACTGCAACCCGCGTTGTCAGTCGCTGATCTGGAAGTGGGATGGGAACGAGACAAAGATCAGGGGCTTCGCCGTCTTCCTGGATGGGCTTCCCTACGCGGGAGTGTTTCCATACCCACCCATGCGTTCGGTCTTCGTGCAACCGCCGATATCCGCTTGTAGCGCCGAATCGCGCTGGCAGGTCGCGGCTGTAACCGCTTCCGCCATGTCTCAATTGAGTACACCGTACATACTCCCCGGACCCCACCCTCTCCCTCAAAACCCAGACTATCTCGGGGGAACCTGCACGATATATGTCAAAGTCAAGTTTGAATACCTTGATTTGGAGTGGACTCATGATGGCTTTGGATCGGGTAGTCCCGGCGATTGCGACACGATGGACGCTTACTATGCGATTCACGTGGATGAAAGGGGCCCAGCAACAGCGGGGTCTTACCTGTACCAGACGCGTAAGTTCTATGGTGGCGGTATCTATCGCCCGTTGAGTTGCGGGAATCACAGTTCCCTTCACCTGTTCGACAAAGTCAATCCAGCGCTGGTATCGGGGGTTCAAACAACGAACAATCTACCCTTCAGTGAAATCCTCCTGTTTGGCGAGCTGGAACGGATGGATCAACCGCTTCTCATACTGGTCGCGGCTAACTTTCTTGATTACGATCCCTCGAGCGACCCCGATTGGATTGCCAAGTACGGAACGGAATATGCGGCCGACAACTTTCAGGCAGCCATTGACTTCTTTGGATGTGGACGAACGTTTGTGGATGAAGATGAAATGGACTCGGGAAAGTCCCGCCTTCAGTATACGATCACCGTCTACCCCAATGCCTGTGATCGTCTGCCCGAGATACTGCCATGAAACCATTCTATCTTCCGGTCGCCCTACTCGTGCCATTTCTAATCGTCTCGGCCTGCGGCCTGCCCGCCGCGCTTGTCGAGCCAGGCGAGACCGATGCTCTTCCAAACGCGGCCACGGCGCAGAAGCCTGCCAACGGGCCTCCGGCAACGGCTTTCGACAAGTGGTCGCTGTGGACCGGCGAGGGCGGCACGCAGTTACGCGGGGCGAACGTCTGGCAGCGGATCGTCGTTCCGGACCTGGATGGCCCGGAGTTCCTGGGAAGCGGATACGTCGGCCCCCCGATCACACAGGCCGACCTCGATGGGCTCGCCGCGCTGGGCGCCAACGTCGTCAACCTGTCGCATCCGGGGTTGTACACCGAGCGCCCACCCTACGTGCTGGACGAACAGGTTCAGGCAAACCTCGACCACCTAATCGAGATGGCTGCGCAGGCGGACCTGTTCGTCGTCATCACCTTCCGCACCGGTCCGGGCCGCAGTGACTTCACCTTCTACCGCGACGGCGCCGGCGAGTGGTTTGACCCCGAGCTGTTGATCGAATCGGTGTGGACCGACGCCGCCGCACAGGATGCCTGGGTCGACATGTGGCGCACGGCCGCCGAGCGCTACCGGGACGAGCCGGTCGTTGTCGGCTACGATCTGATGTGCGAGCCGAATGGCGAGGGTATCTTCCTGGATGTGTATGACCCGGAGGCCTTCTTCCCGGAGCATGCCGGGAGCCTGCTGGACTGGAACCAGTTCTATCCCCAGATCGTCAACGGCATTCGTGAGGTGGATGCCGAGACGCCGATCCTGGTCAGCGCCCAGGGGTGGGGCGCCGTGCGCTGGCTGCCGGGACTCGAGCCGGTGAACGATCCGCGCGTTGTCTACATGGTGCACCAGTACGAGCCGCAGGAGGCCTACACCCATCAGGTTCCGGCGGGTGGGAACTCGTACCCGGACGAGCTTGACCTGGATGGGGACGGAACAGCCGACCAGTTCGACCGTGCCTGGTTGGCCGAGTATCTGTCGGCGGTCGAGAGCTTCCAGCGCGCGCATGGGGCGCCGGTGTCGGTCAACGAATTCGGCGTCGAGCGCTGGGTGCCGCAGGCGGCTGCGTTCATGGCCGATCAGATGGAGCTGTTCGAGAGCTACGGCATGAACCACAGCCTGTGGGCATGGGACCCGGCCTGGGCGCCGTGGACGGGCAGCGTCAACGGCATGAACTACCTGTTCGGCCCTGATCCGGAGAATGCCGTGCCTGTCGAGAACGAACTGCTGGGCGTGATTACGGCCTTCTGGTCGCGCAATACGATCCGGCCGTCGAACTTCGCAAGCGAGTAGTCCCCGGACAGGAATCCCGGCGCACTGACCGTGCGCCCCAACTGCATTCATGCCGTGAGACCATGCCCGAGGCGGGGGGCGCGGCTCCGCGTCCTCCGCGGCTCAATCTCCCCGGGTCAAATGAGCATGCGACCAGCGCACCGCCGCGCCGGTCAGCACCCACTCAAACACGAGCAGGCCTACACCGCCGATGACGATCAGCGCCACAATCATCCCGGTGGTCACCTCGAACGGTAGTCCAAGCATGCCCTCCAGGTTTCCGGCGGTATAGGGATCAAGAAGAGCAATCGTCGCCGACGCGATGCACGCGATGGCCAGCACGGCCATGGTGAACGCGCTTGCGCGCCGCGCGGCCTGCCGGACCTGATCGCCCGTTGCGCCCTGG
>JAPLGR010000064.1 GCA_026390045.1 Chloroflexota bacterium
GCCCGTCTTTTCCAGCGCTCGGGACGCTATTTTGCCGGTGCTGAGCGGCGGGGCAGATGCGCCTCGCCTGGATTTGCTAGGGACAACCGACCAGGGCAAGACTTGGACGGCAGGTGCTTCCCGCTCAGCGCCATTGAGGGAGCCATCAGACAACCTGTCTTTGTCGGCTCCAGGTGTGGGCCAGTGGATCGGCATGGTGGCTGGCTCCAGCTTGTTCACTATCCGAAATGGTGGCGAGATCCAGATGATCCCCAGCCTAGACCCGCTGGCGGGCGGCATCCAGCGCCTGGAGATGGCCTCGAATGAGACCGGCTGGGCGCAGGCTTCCTCCGGGACCTGTACGGCGCCGGGCGAGTGCCAGGTAGAAAACCTGTTGCTGCGCACCCTGGATGGCGGTTCTACCTGGCAGCCGCTTGCTTTGCCACAACCGCCCGCCGGCCTGGCGCCGGCTGCGCCGCCTACCTCTATAGGCCAGGGCTTTGACAAATGTGAAGTCGCGGACATCAGCCAGTACCAGGCCTGGTGGCAGTATGGGCCTTATCGGTCGGTCAACCTTTATATTGGTGGTTCCAGCCGTGGCTGCCCCAATTCGGTTTTGAATGCCAACCTGGTGACTCAGCTTGGCTTGCAGGGCTGGAACTTCATCCCCACCTGGGTCGGCCCCCAGGCGCCCTGCACCAGTTTCAGCTCGCAAATGAGTTCCGACCCGGACACGGCCTACACCCAGGGAGTGGCCGAAGCCAACTCTGCCGCCGATGTGAGCTCGGCGCTGGGCTTGAAGGGTGGTGTCATTTACTATGACCTGGAGGCTTACCCCAGCAACCCAGCCTGCCGCGTGGCGGTCAGCTCCTTCATGAATGGCTGGACGGCGCAGCTCCACGCTCGCAGCCATATCTCGGCCCTGTACGGCTCATCCTGCGCTTCGTATTTGAAGGACATGACGACCATCGCCAACATCCCGGATGGGATCTGGCTGGCGAACTGGATCTATGATGGCTACAACAGCGCCGCAGATGTCTGGGATGTGTCCTGTGTGTCCAACAATTACTGGAGCCAGCACCAGCGCATCCGCCAGTACAACGGCGCGCACACCGAGACTTGGGGCGGCGTGGCCATGACCATCGACAGCAATGCCGTGGATGGGATTGTGGCGGATGCCAATAACCTGCCTGCGTCTATTTGCCCGACCCTGGGCGGCGTTATCTTATATCGGGATGGCTCCTATTCCTGTTCCAACCTGACCGAGGGCAGCGGTTTCGTGCTGCGCGGCTCAGCCGGAGTACAAAACCTGCCTAACACTTTCTTGGGGCAGGCCTCATCCGTGCACGCCCCCGTCGGTTGGTCGGTAATGCTTTACGAACAGACCAACCGCGGCGGCGGCAAGAAATGCATCAATTCCCCCGGCGATGATAATTTTGTCGGTGACACCTTTGACAACGGCGCCGTTATAAATGACCGTGTCGCCTCCTTTGAAGTCTTCACCACTACCGATTGTGCGCCCGGCGCTGGTCCCGATACGGTCGCTCCGCTGGGCGATTATGACGCTCCAACGGACGACGTTACCGTCAGTATCGAAAGCAGCTCTACCAGTTACGTCCAGCCGGGAACCGTGTTCGATCCGTCGGTGGTGGTTCGCGTCACAACCG
>JAPLGR010000425.1 GCA_026390045.1 Chloroflexota bacterium
CTGGTAGAGAGCGCGGTCTTTGGCAAGGAACCTCACCGCAGCCTCGCCCGCTGGCTGATACGCGAGATGGCGATCGCCGCAGGCGCGCCCCCCGCAACCATCCAGGACCTGTACATGGCCCGCGGGCGAGGTGAGACTCGCGACACCTTCACCGTCCCAGCCATGAATCTGCGCGCCCTGCCCTACCACGCGGCGCGCGCTATCTTCCGCGCCGCCCGCAAGGTCCAGGCGAAGGCCATGATCTTTGAACTGGCGCGCTCCGAGATGGGCTACACCGACCAGCGGCCGGCGGAATACGCATCCTGCATCCTCGGCGCGGCCATTGCCGAGGGCTACCAGGGGCCGGTGTTCATCCAGGGCGACCACTTCCAGATGAACGCCAAGAAGTACGCCTCCAAGCCGGCGGATGAGGTTCAGGCCGTTCGCAATCTCATCCAGGAAGCCATCTCGGCCGGGTTCTACAACATCGACATCGACACGTCCACGCTCGTCGACCTGAGCAAGGCCACCATCCCCGAGCAGCAGAAGGTGAACACCGAACTGTGCGCCGAGTTCACGGCCTATGTGCGCTCGCTGCAACGCGCGGGGACTGTAATCTCCGTTGGCGGGGAAATCGGCGAGGTGGGAGGGCACAACAGTACCGAGCCGGAGCTGCGTGCCTTCATGGACGGGTTCAACCAGGCGCTCAAGACACGAGCCCCAAAGGCACCCGGCCTTTCCAAGATCAGCATCCAGACAGGCACCTCCCACGGCGGCGTCGTCCTACCTGACGGGACCATGGCCAAAGTCAAGGTCGACTTTGAGACGCTCAGCCGCCTGTCCAAGGTTGCCAAGAACTACGCCATGGGCGGAGCGGTCCAGCACGGGGCCTCCACCCTTCCCGAGGAGGCCTTCTCCAAGTTCTCCGAGGCAGGCGCACTCGAGGTTCACCTGGCGACCAACTTCCAGAACATGTTGTACGATCGCCTGCCGCCCGAGCTGCTGCAGGAGATCTACGCTTACCTCGCCAAGAACCACAGCGACGAGCGCAAGGAAGGCCAGACCGATGAGCAGTTCTACTATGGCGCCCGCAAGCGGGCCCTTGGACCATACAAGAAGGCGTTCTGGCAGCTCCCCGCTGCATCGCTGAAGTCAATCGAAGACGCGTGGCAGGAGCAGTTTGAGATGCTGTTCAAGAGTCTGGCCATCGGTGGAACACAAGCCGAGGTCGATCGCTTCGTCCGCACGGTGCCCGTTCGCGTGCCGCTGGCCGAATACCTGCGCGAGGCGGGCGTCGAGGAGGACGTCAAGGACCTGGCAGACTAGCGCGCCGATGTCCAACGCCGGCCAGCGCCTCGATCCGACCCGCTACACGATCGTACCGCGCACGCTGTCGTTCATCTTGCGGCGCCAACAAGTCCTGCTCCTCCGCCTTAGCGCGGACCGGGGCGAGTGGGCGGGGAAGCTGAACGGCCTGGGAGGACACGTCGAGGCCGGCGAGGATGTCTTGAGCTCCGCCCGGCGGGAGATCCGCGAGGAAGCGGGACTCTCGCCGGGCGATCTACGCCTGTGCGGGGTCGTCCTGATCGATGCGGGCCGGGTGCCCGGCATTGGTCTCTATGTATGCGTGGGAGAAGTCGGGGACGGCGCCACGCCGCACGCCAGCCCCGAAGGCGAGCTCGCGTGGGTGAATACTGACGATCTTGAACGGCACCCCCTGGTCGAGGACCTGTCCGTGTTGCTTCCCCGCGCCCTCGACTGCTATCGGCGCAGGGCGACGTTCTCAGCCCTCTATCAGCATGACCCTCACGGGGCATTGCACGTTTCCTTTGGGGATTAAGGAAGCGTGAACGCCACGCGTCGCGCGTTCCCCTGGCATGGCTGGATCGGCATCGCCTGCCTCATCACTTGTGAGGCCCTGCTCGCCCTAGGCAACCACTTCGTCGCCACCTGGTTCACGCCTTTGATGTGGACGGGCTACATCGTGGCGGCTGACGCGATGGTCGCCCATCGGCGCGGAGTATCCTGGCTGACCACTCGACGCCAGGAAGTCCCCCTCCTGGTCCTGCTATCCGTCGCGGTCTGGTTGCTCTTCGAGGCCTACAACTTCCACCTCATGAACTGGTGCTACGTCCATGTGCCGGCGAGTGCCTGGGTGCGGGGGATCGCGTTCTTCTGGTCGTTTGCGACAATCATGCCCGCCGTCTTCGAGACCACGGACCTCGCGCGCACATTCCTGCCTCCCCACAATCCTCGACCGCTGTTCATCGCGCCACGCGCCGGCAGCCTCGCTGTCTGCTTTGCCATCGGCGCGGCCTTGGTGACCATGCCGCTCGCCCTGCCGGAGTCCACGGCAGCCTATCTGTTCGGGGCAGTCTGGATAGGCTTCATCCTGCTGCTTGAACCCGTACTCGAACTGCTCGGGACCGGTGGGGTCTTCCGCGATTGGCGTCACGGGGAGTGGCAGACCGCGGTCGCTCTCCTCCTGGGAGGCTTCGCCTGCGGGCTTCTATGGGAGGCGTGGAACTACCAGGCCGTCCAGCACGACGGCGCGTACTGGATCTACACAGTCCCAGAGGCGCTGCGCATATTCGGAATCCACTACGGCAAGATGCCGCTGCTGGGTTTGGCTGGTTTCCCGCCCTTCGCACTCGAACTCCACGCCTTCTACCTGGTGCTCAAGGACTTGCTGGGCGGCACATCCACTTTTGGCGGCCCGCAGAGAGGGCAGCTCACGACGTCCTAACTGGTCCCGTCACCAGCGTTTGCAGGCCCTTTCGGACATCGATGCGGCGCGGCTGCCGCGTCCCGTCCCCCCAATTCCTGCCGGGATCCCATCCGTCTTGCGCCAGGCGGATCGCTGCTAGCTTCCGGGGAGCTCGTAGAACACAAGCAGCGTGCTGCCGTACTTGCGTTGATCTGATTCGAGGAGACGCGCCAGCTCCAGCCCATGGTATTCCTTCGGATGCATCTGTGCGATCACCCACGCGTCAGGGTTGAGCCACCCCGGGTGAGCATCCAACATCATCACTGCGCGCGACCACAGCTCGTGATACTGCGGCGGCGCGACATACACATAGTCGAACTTCCGGGACGGCATCTGATCAAGCAGCGAGAACGCGTCCGCGCGAAGGACTTCTGCCTTGGCGGCCAGCCCTGTTGCCTCCAGATTGGCCCGCACTGTGCTGATCGCCCGTTGATCATTGTCGACCAGCAGCACCCCCGCCGCGCCACGGCTCAGCGCCTCAATACCGACACTCCCTGTCCCGCTGAACAGGTCCAGCAGCCAGGCGTCCTGCACGTCTGCGCCAACGATGTTGAACAGCGACTCCTTCACGCGGTCATTGATCGGGCGTGTGCTTTCGCCCGGCACAAGGCGGAGCCTGCGCCCTCTGGCAGTGCCGCTGATCACGCGAATCCCGCTCATATGCGTGTTGCGCGTAGCCTCTATGTCTCCCGGCAAGGGTGGATGGCGGGCGAGTGAGCCAGTAGTGTCTATGCGCAGTCGACGGCGCAGCGCGCCGCCAGCAGGTTGCCCCTTGGCGCAACGACCGGTACCACACAGCCCGTGCCCAGGATCAAACCTCGGCCCCGCGTCGCTCGCACTGCGGCCTCCGCTTCATTCAAGACCGAGGCAGGATCGCCAAGCACCATCGTCCCGCGGCGGCTCAGCCCACCGCAAAGTGCGAGCCTAGTGAGCCGCCTCGCCTCTCTTAGCGACGGCGCCGTCTCGCGATCATGCCAGTTGACAGCGTGGACCGGATACGATCCCGTCAGGTCGAACATGATGGACTCGCCATGCAGGTGCAGCACGTTCAGCCACAACCCCCCGGCGGCCTCCAGCACACGGCGGTCGAATGGCTCGCCGAACCGCGCGTAGGCATCTCGATCCATCAGCCGGTACGACGCCTGCTGAGCCGCGAAAAACACGCCCGCGATCCCCATGTCGCGCGCGGCCTGGATGTACGCGGCGGTTGTCTCAGCGATCGTCTTCAGCCCTTGCAGCACAAGCCGCGGCTCCCGACGAAGATGCTCGAGT
>JAPLGR010000520.1 GCA_026390045.1 Chloroflexota bacterium
GAAGACATGAAGTACCTGGCAGGGATGGTGGCCGGTGCGCGGGCAAAGGCCGATGGCAACACCAAGTTCGGCTATGTCGCTCCCTGGCCTCTCCCCGAAGTCATCCGCCTGGGGAATGCCTTCATGATCGGCGCCAAGGTCACGTGCCCTGAGTGCACGATGGAAGTGCGCTGGATCAACACCTGGTACGATCCCGACAAGGAGAAGCAGGCGGCTCAGTCCCTGCTGGACGCCGGGGTGGACATTGTGTTGATCGGCTCCGACACGCCCGGCCCACTGGTGGCCGCCGCCAACGCCGGGAAGTGGGCATTCACCTACGACTTCATCAACGCCTGCTCGCCTGCTCCCGACAAGTGCCTGGGCACCCCCTACTGGAACTGGGGCCCGGTATACCTCAAGATCGTCAATGAGATCCGCGCCGGGACCTGGAAGCCGGGGAACGACTACCAGGATGCCGACACAGGCATCGTGGGGTTCTACGGGTTCATGGAGGGGCAGACCCCACAGCCTGGTGTGCCTGCCGATGTGATCCCGCTCGTCCAGGCCAAGCTGGCAGACATGCTGGCCGGCAAATTCACCCGCTTCGACATCTTCAAGGGTCCACTCCTGGACAACACCGGCAAGGAGCTCGTCCCGGCCGGTGTGTCGCTGACCCAGGAAGACCTGGAAGGCATCGACGCCGGGACGATTGCAGCTTTCAACCTGACTGACCGTACGGCGTGCACAGTGTGCATGAACTGGCTCGCTGACGGCATCCAGGGCACAATTCCGGCTATGCCATCCCAGTAACGACTCCGGGTCAATCTCTAGTGGCGCAGGAGCGAAAGCTCCTGCGCCAGCTCGTACCTCTTCCCGCCCCGCGAGGGACTCGTGACCGAAACCCCGAACGCCATCGACATGCGCGGGATTGTCAAGCGCTTCCCCGGCGTGCTCGCCAACGACCGAGTGGATTTCGCTTGCCGCCCGGGCGAGGTGCATGCGCTGCTTGGCGAGAACGGCGCCGGGAAGAGCACGCTGATGAACGTCCTGTCGGGGCTGTACCGGCCCGAGGCCGGTGACATCTTCGTCGGGGGCCAACGGGTATCCTTTCGGTCGCCGCAAGATGCCATTGCGCACGGCATTGGCATGGTCCATCAGCACTTCATGCTCGTCCCTCCTCACTCCGTGGCGGAGAACATCGTGCTGGGGCTGGACCGCCCCCGCTTCCTGCTGAACCTGGGTCAGGTCGAGAATCAGGTAGCGGCACTTGGGGAACAGTACGGCATGAAGGTCAACCCGCGGGCCAAGATCTGGCAGCTCTCGGTGGGCGAACAACAGAGGGTCGAAGTCCTCAAGATGCTCTTCCGCGGCGCGAAGGTGCTGATCATGGATGAGCCCACCTCCGTCCTGACCCCTCAGGAGGTCGAGACGCTGTTCAGCACGCTGCGCGAGATGACCGGGCGTGGGCATACGATCGTCTTCATCTCGCACAAGCTCGACGAGGTCGTCGCCATCGCCGACCGGGTGACCGTGCTCCGGCGCGGCCGGGTGACAGCCGCCTCGCTAGCCGCTCGGGATGTCACCAAGGCAGGCCTGGCCAAACTGATGGTCGGGCGTGAGGTTTTGTTCCGCGTCGATAAGGGACCTTCACGCCCCGGCGAGGTGGTGCTGGAGACCGATCGCCTGTGCGCCACCAACAACCGCGGCCTGCCTGCGCTGCGCGAGGTCTCCCTCGGCGTTCGGGCCGGCGAAATCCTGGGCGTGGCCGGGGTCGCCGGCAACGGCCAGCGGGAGTTGGCCGAAGTGATCACCGGCCTTCATCCAGCTACCAGCGGGTCAGTACGGTTGCGCGGCATGCCGCTGGGGAAGCGAACACACTGGCTGGAACTCGGCCAACAACTGGCTCATGTGCCCGAAGACCGCGCTGCGGTCGGCAGCATGCCCGGGCTGAGTGTCGCGGAGAACCTGATCCTGAGATCCTTCTACTGCCCGCCCATCAGCGTTGGTTGGGGGATCGACCGCACCGCGGTCCGTAAGAACGCCGAGCGCCTGGTGGCCGAGTACCAGATCTCCACCCCGACGGTGGACACGCCTGTACGGATGCTCTCGGGCGGCAACCTGCAGAAGGTCATCCTGGCTCGCGAAACCTCGGGGCACCCGCAGGGCATGATCGCCGTCCATCCCACCCGCGGTCTGGATGTCGGAGCGACAGAGGCGGTTCACAGATTGCTGATCGGCCAACGCGACGCGGGCGTTGCCATTCTGCTGATCTCGGAGGACCTCGACGAGCTGCTGTCCTTGAGCGATCGGCTGGCCGTGATGTATGAAGGGCGGATCGTTGGGGAAATGCCCACCGAGGGCGCTAACATCAACACCATCGGATTGATGATGGCCGGGACAAAGGTGGAAGGATGAATCGCCCACGAACCTCCTACTCCCTGCGCATCGAAACCCGGTCCGACAACCCGGGTTGGATGGGCGTGGTCTCGTCGGTCCTGGGCGTGGCGTTGGCCCTGATCGTCGGCGGGTTCCTGCTGAAGGCTGCTGGAGCGCAGGATCCGATCGGCACCTACCGGGAGATCTTCAAGGAAGGGTTCGGGACGCCTGCTGATTGGAGAGCCGGGATCACCGCGCTCCTGACGGGCGGGGATTGCCCGAAGGGCATGCTCTGCCTTGGGCCAATCTCCGATACGCTGGTCAAGGCCTCTCCCATCCTACTCACCGGCCTGGCCTGCATCATTGCGTTCCGGATGAAGCTGTGGAACATCGGCGCCGATGGCCAGATGTTCCTGGGGGCATGGGCGGCGACGGCCGTCGCCGTCTTCATCCTGCCAAAGACGACCGATCGTGTGGTGATGCTTGGTGCCATGGCCCTGGCCGGGGTCCTGGCGGGGCTGGGTTATGGGGCCATCCCCGGCTTTCTCAAGGCGCGCCTCAACATCAACGAAATAATCACGACCCTGATGCTCAACTACATCGCCTACAAGTGGGTGGAGTTCTTCGTCGTCGTCGGACCGTGGAGCATCGGGGACTTCGAATCCACCGGCCGGTTCCCGAAGCCGGCGACTTGGCCGCGGCTGACTGAGTATGTCGAGCGCTTTCCGGCCCTCAGCGGCCTGACCGCCCATCCGGGAATCCTGCTTGGCATCGGCGCCGCCATCGTGCTGGCGTGGGTGCTCTACCGCAGTCGGTGGGGGTATGAGATCCGGGTCATTGGGGACAACCCCAAGGCGGCGCGCTATGCCGGCATCGGCCTGCAGCGCAACATCCTGCTGGTGATGATGTTCTCGGGCGCGCTGGCGGGCCTGGCCGGGATGAACGAGGTGGCGGCGCTTCGGGAGCTCAATGGGCGTTTTCAGAAGGGGTACGGCTTCACTGGTGTGATCGTGGCTTGGCTGG
>JAPLGR010000137.1 GCA_026390045.1 Chloroflexota bacterium
CACCGTTCGGCCCTTCCCGGTGGATACCTGCGACCTAACCGGCCGCAGGTATGGCCTCGGCTGACCCCTGTCGCCTCAGCCCGGCTTCTCAGCCGAGGTTGCCATGTATCTTGGCATAGCGACAGGTCTCCCCAGATAAGAGCGCTGGCTGTCCCCGCATCCCTGCCCGATTTACCGCTCCGCCCCTTGATGGCTTGGACTTCGTGGTTACTCGCCCACTCGTCCGGGCTCACGGCCTCGTATCGGGTTCGTGTCCCTCAGGTCGCGGGTTTGCCTCCGGCTTCCTCCGGACGCCGCCTCACGACGACGCCCTTGCCCTTGGCTACGGTGGGTGCCATCAACCCCCGGGAAGGACTTCCACCTTCCTAGTCAGCGCCCATGCTGGGCGTACGAATCAACGAAGGCGCCCAAGGCGCCTTCGTGCTGAGCACATGGCCTTCCCCAACTACGCGGCGCGCGCCGCCAGATCGGTTTCCTCCGGCAGGCCGAGGTGCGACCGCACCTCGTGCAGGCACCGGTTGTAGCGCTTGACCAGATCGACGTCGGGCCCCTTGTAGCGATGCAACACCTGATGCGAGCAGGCGACACAACCGCGCATGGCGCGGAATGAGTCGGTCTCGCATGACAGGCAGCCGTCTAGCCGGATCATCAACAGGGAGAAAGCGAGGCTTTCGGGGTGGTCATCAGGCAGCGACGCCACGCGGTCGACCAGATCCTTCCAGACCGGCCCGCGCGCGGCCCGCAGGGGGAGGATGGCGTGCGGCGGGAACAGCAGTTCATTGTCGGCGTACATGCAGGCACTCTCCTCGAGTCGACGCCACCCCTGCCGCGTTTGGACTCATTGTAGGAGTCAGCCGCGCGCAACCAGAGCGGTACTTTGGTACCAACGCGCCAGCCAGAATCGGAGTCCACCAGATATGCGGTCGCGGGCATGTGGGCGCGCGCACTTCGCCACGGATGGGGGTTGACGCGGGAATGTAACGAGGCGAGGGGCGCTTCTCAATCACCGGGGACTGACGGATGCCGTCCGTTGTTGAATGCCGGTGGCAGGTGGTGGTGCGCTGGTCGTCTGCGAGCTAGCGGACTGATGCGTCCACAGCAGCCAGGAGCTGCGCCAGTTCCGCGCGTGTGACCATCGACTCAGGGCAGAAGGCAAGGGACGGCGTGGTCTGGCACGGCAGGAGGAGACCGGCGTGCAAGATAGCCGCGGCTTCCAGAGCCCGAGGTTGAGCCGTCACGTCGGAGAGTGTCTCCCCAGGTACGCCCAGGAGCAGATCAGGGTCCAGCGAGACGGCAAGGTGGGCAACCTCGCCCCGCGTCAATGGAGCCTCGGGGCAGAACCGCAGAGGGGCTTCACTGCATGCAGCGAGCCAGCCCAGCGACCACGCGACCGCGACGGAGTCTGCATCCCACCGCTCGGCAGGGAGATCGTCGAAAGAGGGAACCTCTGGGATGGCCGCAGCCTCCTTGCCCTGCAGGCGCACGGCCATCACCGCCGCATCCGCCCGCGTTACCGCGTCCCACGGGCAGTAGCGGCGTGGAGAGACGCTGCAGGAGGACAGCACGCCGTCAGCTTGCAGCGACTCGATCGCCGCCGAGGCCGGATGCTCAAACGGCACGTCCACAAACGATGGGCACAGGTTGCCGCTGGGATCGGTCAGCTGGAACCCGTAGGCGGTATCGACGTAGGTGAGCACCGAAGCCGCTAGGGCGCGGATGAGGTTGGCACGGGCCGCGGGGCGCAGGAAGTCGTACGCCACTTCGATTTGAACGGCGTCCACCCAGCCGCCATACATCGATCCGTGGCGGAAGATGGTATAGCCGCCGCTGAAGTACGGATCGCCTGCGGGCTGGGGCTGACCTGGAGAGGGCTCGGCCGCATAGCCCAGGCTGGTCATCAATCCACCCAGGCTGAGGAGCCCGCGGAGCAAGTCCGCATGATCGATTGGCCCAAGGAGCGCCAGTTGCCTCAGCGTCGAGCGTCGGATGAACGATTCGCGATTGAGGTGCTCGTCATCCTCGCCCAGGTCATCCCTGGTCAACCCGTAGCCGAATTCGATCAGGTAGCCGTCGCGCCCGTTGGTGTGCAGGTCGAGCAGCAGCCCGCGCCCACACTGCTCAACCACGGCCTGCTTGGCCGCCAGCAGGAAGCCGTTGTACTCCTCCCATGCCTGCGTCGCCAGAGGATCCCCGCGAGCCCCTTCCCAGCGGCTGCGGTTGGCGTCCATCTTCGATCGGTGGAGCTGATTGATGATCAGGTGCACCGGGTGCCCGGTAAGTCGTTCAATCTCGGCCCTGAGCTCGGCAGCCAACTCATCGGCAAAAGGGTCATTGTCGACCACCGCCTCACTGCGATCGGCAATCGCCTCGGGCCGCAGCGTACCCGCATGAGGCAGGCTGAGGATGATGGGGAGATCGCCAACGTGGTACTCGGTATAGCCGTCGTGGCCAGTGATGATCTCACCCGGCGCGTAGCCGCCGCCGTGGACCTCACCCAGCGGGATGACGGTCAGGGCGGCCAGCAAGGCCAGCAGCAGGGCGGGCAGTGCGACCAGCTTCATGCGATGAGCGCTCCGCGCCAAGTCGCGGTTGCACGGGGTGTGCCAGGCTGTCCTACGGCCTACTGCTCGGACACGCTCGCGAATCGAGTAGGGAGGATGGGTTGTCCATCCTCCCTCTCACACCACCGGACATGCGGGTCCGCATCCGGCGGTTCGGTGAACGTCAGGGCACCTAACGAACCTTAGCCCTCGAGCCCTTGTTGGCGGTCCGTGCCGGGAACGACTCGGCCCTCTGGCAGGATCCCA
>JAPLGR010000339.1 GCA_026390045.1 Chloroflexota bacterium
AGGTACTGGATCGACAACACGGTGAGCGCGATCGCCGTCCCCGGCCACATAGCGAGGTGGGGGGCGTCAACCAGATGCGCCCGGCCCGAATTCAACATCGCGCCCCATTCGGGCAAGGAGGGGTTGCCGGCCAGCCCCAGGAAGGTCAGTGTGGTGATCCCGACGAACGCCCACGCGACATGTGTGGTGGTCAGGGAGAGCAGTGGGGTGAGTGCGTTGGGCAGTACGTGTCGAGTGGCGACCCACGGTTGCCCCGCGCCCAGCGCGTGGGCCGCTTGCGCGTACTCGGCCTTGCGCGCGGCCAGGAAGACCGGGCGCGACAACCGGGCGAATCCCGGGGCGCCGCCGATTCCAACGGCCAGGATGATCGTTCCCACGCCGGGGCCGAGCGCGGTCATCAGCATCAGCGCCAGCAGCAAACCGGGGATGGCGAGCATCGCGTTCGCTCCCCACAGGATCACGCGTTCGACCCAGCCCCCACGCATCGCAGCCGCCAACCCTAGAATCCCTCCGAGCGACACAGTGAGCAGCGCGGCCAGCAGGGCCGCGGCGAGACTGATCCGAGCCCCGAACAGCATCCGTGACCACAGGTCACGCCCGAGTTCGTCGGTCCCAATCAGGATGCCATTGCCAGGGGAGGCGAGCGCCGCTCCGACTGGCTGGATCGGATCGGATGGCGCCAGGAGGGGAGCGAACACTGCAGCGATGATGACGACAGCGAGCCACGCGCTCGCCGCCAGAGCAAGGGCGCGGCGCGTCATTCACTGCCTCGCAGGCGCGGATCGAGGGCGAAGCTGAGGACATCGGCCGCCACATGCGTGGCGGTGTAGACCAGCGCCGAGAGCACGACCAGCCCCTGTGCGATGGGGTAGTCGCCCTGAAGGATCGATGCCACCAGGAGCCGGCCGAGCCCCGGGCGTGAGAACACGTTCTCCGTGACGACCGTGCCTCCAAATAGGAAGGCTGCCTCGACGGCAATCAGCGAGATGACGGGCGGCAGCGCAGGCCGCAGCGCGTGCCAGAGCAGCCGCGGCCCGTATCGCAATCCGCGCGCGCGAGCGGCCAGCACGAACGGCGCGTTGAGTGTGTCCTGCAGGCCGGCTTGGATGAGCCTGGCGATGGCGCCGGACGAGGCGAAGCCGAGGACCAGCGCGGGAAGGAGGAAGCCGCGCAGCAACAGGGGGGCAGTGCCCGAGGCGATGGCGGCCAGGATGGCAAGGATGCCCGTGAACGCCACCGGGAGCGCCGTTGCCAGGCCGGCCACTCCTGACGCAAGCGGGAACCGTCGCAGGAGATCCTCGCGCGTCGCGAGCAGACCGACCAGCATGCCCACGACCAGAGCGACGATGAGCCCGAGCGCCGCCAACTCGGCGGTGTACGGGATCTGCTCACGAATGATCTGGGTGACGGGCTGTCCGGTGTAGAGGGAGTGGCCGAGGTCGCCGCGCACGAGCGATGTCAGGAAGCGGACGTACTGCTGCAGCAGCGGCAGGTCGAGGCCAAGTTCGTGGCGCAATGCGGTCGCTTGGTCCTCGGATGCGAGGCCCTGGGACAGCAGGCTTGCCACCGGGTCGCCGCCGGCGAGGCGGAGGGCGAAGAAGGTTGCGCTGACGGCCGCCCACGCCGTGAGCAGGCCGTCCAGAACGCGCCGACCTGCGGCTGTCAGGACGCCAGCCGCAGGTCGATCAAGTGTGGGAACCATCCCTGGGCCGAGAACCGAAGATCGAGCACGCGGGAATTGGCGACCACCAGGTTTATGTAGTCGCGTATCGGCAGGATCAGGGCCTGCTCGCGGATCTTGACGGCGACCTGCTCATACAACGCAGCG
>JAPLGR010000220.1 GCA_026390045.1 Chloroflexota bacterium
GTCGATGGAGCGCGATGAGGCGGCCCGCACTGGCCTGCAGGCCCAGACGATCGATGCCTACAAGCCTATCGAGCTCCTGGAGCAGGCCGGAGGCGATACCGCTCGGCAGCGGGCGATGCTCTACCAGCGCATGTGCGCCGATCTCGGTATCCGGGGCCGGCTGGCGGTCACTGGCTGTGCGGACCTCGGCCTAGGATTCGCCACGCTTCAGCACTTGCAGGCCCTGGTGCCGGAGCTGGAGATCGTCGGCGCGGTGGATGACCTGGATGTGATCACCCGCGCCCGCGCCACCAAAGACAACGACGAGGTCGACCGCATCCGACAGATGGGCAAGGTCACCACCGAGGTCGCGGCCGACGTGGTCGATTTCCTGACGGCGCACCGCGCGCGAAACGGCGTGCTGATCGGCCAGCACGACGAGGTACTGACTATCGCCGAGGTCAAGCGGCGCATCAACCTGTGGCTGGCGACGCGCGGGGCCGAGAATCCGGAGGGCACGATCTTCGCCATCGGCCGCGATGCCGGCGTCCCGCACAGCTCCGGCACGGATAGCGCGCCGGTCGAGATCGGCAAGACGATCGTCTTGGACCTGTTCCCGTGCGAGGCCGGCGGCGGGTACTTCTACGATTTCACCCGGACCTGGTGCCTGGGCCACGCGCCCGACGAGGTCCTCCGACTGCATGAGGAAGTGCAGGCCGTCCAACACGAGATGCTCGCCGCGTTGCGCGCCGGCACGATCTTCCATGAGTATCAGCGCCGCACGTGCGAGGCCTTCGAAGCGCACGGCCATCCGACCGTGCGGGGGACGCCGGGCACCACGGACGGCTACGTCCATTCCCTCGGACACGGCGTTGGGCTGGCGATCCAGGAGCTGCCCTTCACCGGGTACACCGACCAGAGCACCGAACTTCTGCAGCCGGGCTCGGTGGTCACGGTGGAACCGGGGCTGTACTATCCGGAGCGCGGCTTCGGAGTGCGGATCGAGGACACAGTTTGGATCCGCCCCGACGGCGCGCCGGAGGTGCTGGCCGAATTCCCGAGCGAGCTGCTGCTGAAGGTGCAGGGCGCATGACTGACAACACACGCATCCTGGCAATCGAATCGTCGTGTGACGAGACCGCGGCGGCGGTGGTGGAGAACGGGCGGCGCGTGCTGGGCGGCGTGGTCGCCTCGCAGGCCAGCCACCACGCGCGTTACGGAGGGGTCTTCCCTGAAGCGGCCTCACGCATGCACATCGAATCGATCTATTCGGTCGTCGAGGAGACCCTGAGCCAGGCGCACGTCGGGCTGGAGGCGATCGATGCCATCGCCGTCACCCGCGGCCCCGGGCTGGCCGGTTCGCTCGTGGTCGGAATGGCGATGGCCAAGGGGATGGCGTTGGCCTCTGGATTGCCGCTCATCGGGGTCAACCATCTGGAAGCCCACCTGTACTCGATCTGGCTGGTGGAGGACGAGCCCGAGCCGGAGTTCCCGCTGCTGGCGCTCATTGTCTCGGGTGGCCACTCCGAGCTGATCCTGATGCGCGACCACCTGACGTACGAACGCCTGGGCGGCACGCTGGATGATGCCGCCGGCGAGGCGTTCGACAAGGTGGCACGGCTGCTCGGGCTGGGGTATCCCGGTGGGCCGGCGATCCAGGCGGCCGCGGAGACCGGTGACCCCAAGGCGTTCAAGTTCCCGCGCGCCTGGTTACAGGACTCGTGGGACTTCTCGTTCAGCGGGCTGAAGACGGCGGTGCTGCGCGAGGTCCGCTCACAGCAGCCAGACCTGGAGGCGGGCGTGGAGACGCCGCGGCCGGGTCTGCCCATTGCCGACCTGGCCGCCTCTTTCCAAGCCTCGGTGGTCGACGTCCTCGTCACCAAGGCGCTATCGGCGGCCGAGGAGTTCGAGGCCAAGCAGGTGCTGGTCGCCGGCGGAGTCTCCGCCAACCGCGCACTGCGCGAGGCGTTCCGCGAGCGCTCCTCGCTTCCCGTGCGCGTGCCCCCGCTGGCGCTGTGCACCGACAACGCGGCGATGAGCGGCGCCGTCGGCCACCGGCGGTTCCTGGCCGGACAGCGCGACGCTCTGGACATCGACGTGCTGCCCACCTGGCCGATAGGCGTCTGACCGGGAGCGATCTGTTCGGATTCCTCGGCGCCCCGGGACAGGCGCTCCTGCGCCCTCAATCCCAGAGGGATCTACGGGAAGGAACACCAACAACCGGGTTTCCAATCCATCACACAGCGGAGAACTCACGCGATGAAGAACGAGCATACGGCCTTCCAAGTCTCAAATATGGATGAGTCGCTTGCGTTCTACACCCAGAAGCTGGGCTTGCGGCTCATCTCCCGGGAGATCAATCCTGAGGAACAGGAGAACTACGCCTTCCTCGAGCTGGAAGGCGGGAATCTTGAACTCATCCAGCGGCTGGCTGATGAACCCTTCGTCAAGCCAATCATCCGCCCGCCCTACTGCCCACACTTCGCGCTGGTCACCGACGACATGGCCAAGACCATGGCCATGATCAAGGCGGCGCAGATTCCGATTGTGAGAGGACCCCTGGAGATTGCCGGGGTGGAAACGTGGGTCTATGTCTCCGACCCCGACAACAACGTGATCGAATTCATCCAGTGGTTCAGGTAGGAGCAAAGCAGAGGACTGTCCCGGCGCCTGCCGGCAGCCGCCGGCATCTTGCCTTGCTCGTGCGGCTGGCGCGGTCTCAGGATGATGTGTCTGCGCTGATTGTCACCAGCTGAACGCCGGCCTGGTGCACTCCGTGGAACCCCTGGCCCTCCGCCACGACGCGCAGCACCGCCTCCACATCTTCCACGATCGCCCCACATAGCTCGTGCACGCCGCGCTCAAACAGGACCGGGCTGAGAGGTGTGCTCGGGCCGGCCACGATGACATGCGCACGCGGGGAGCACAGGCGCAGCAGGCTATCAAGCGACTGGTTCACGAAGGCCATCCCGGTAATGACCACGACCTCTGCGTTCGGAAGGACCTCCGACGCGGCGCTGGCGGGGAGATCGCCCGGCCGGGGACGCTCTTCCAGGACGGCCAGCGATCCGACATGCGGGCGAAGCGAGTCCACAAAGGGGAAGTGCCCAACCATCACCACCGACTTGCCCACCCCGCGACGCAGGATGACGTCTTCTACTTTCTCGTGTTTCCATTGTCCTGTCAGCGGCGGCAGAGAACCATTGATCGTTGCCACCGCCATGCTGGCCCGCAGCCCTCGCACGTGACGGAGTTCAGACGCAAGCGGCCGCGCAGCAATCCCATCGACCGGCGTGGATTCCAGCGCTTCCTCCTCCGGAAGCCTCCACGTCGCCGCAAGGCCGCAGCGCTCCACGCCCTGCACGTCCACCACCGAGGCCGTCCATCGCCGGCCAACGACCACCCGGAGGACCCGGCCGTCCGGCACGCTGGCCAGGATCGCGCTCAGGAGGTCAGCCATGATCCGCCCCGAGGATTGCCGATCGCGACATGCCAGCACGTGACATTCAACATTGCGGTCATCCGCAACTCGTCGTGTAGACTAGGCACCTGGGCATTCTACCCCGACGAGGGTCGGGGCGGCGCCAGAGGTTCCAGACCCGTTCAACCGACGCTCAGCCCCCGGAGGTCCCTATGCACTATCCCTGGTGGTACGTTCCCTTCCTCACCTCCCCGATGCTGATCGCCGCCATCGCCACGATCCACATCTTCGTGGCGATGTATGCCGTCGGCGGAGGTATGTTCCTGGCGGTTGAGGCGCAGTACGCCCACCGCACGCAGAACCGGCTGTACCTGGCGTATCTGCACGACCACGGCTGGTTCTTCATCCTGCTGACGGTCGTCTTCGGCGCCATCACCGGCGTCGGAATCTGGTGGACGATCGGCTTGGCCTCGCCCCTGGCGACGGAGGCGCTGATCCACATCTTCGTCTTCGCTTGGGCGATGGAGTACGTCTTCTTCGTAGTCGAGATCGCCTCGGCCTTCCTGTTCTTCTACTTCTGGGACCGGCTGCCCCCGAAGACACACGTCATCTTCGGATACATCTACGCCGTCTCCGCCTGGATCAGCCTGGTGCTGATCACCAGCATCACCGCCTTCATGCTGAACTCGGGCAACTGGACCGAGGCGCCGTCCTTCTGGGTGGGCTTCTTCAATCCCGAGTTCATCCCGCAGACCATTGCCCGGACCGGCGGCTCAATCCTGCTCGCTTCGCTCTACGTCTACCTCCATGCTGCCCTGCGCAAGCAGACCGAGCCGGAGGTGCGCACGCTGATCGCCCGCCGCTCCGCCCGACCCGCCCTGCTGGGCGCCGTGCTGGTCACCATCGGTGGCATCTGGTGGTTCCTGGCACTGCCGGCATCGGCCCAGGCGGCGCTGGCCGCCGCCCCGTCGCTCAACATACTGATGCTGCTAATCCTGGCCGTCACCGGGATCATCTTTGCCATGCTCTTCCTCGGCCCTTATCGCAACCCGGGCTGGGTCACGCCGGGGTTCGCCATCCTGCTGTTCGTGTTCGGGCTGGCCGCCATCGGCATTGGCGAGTTCCTGCGCGAGGCCATCCGTAAGCCGTACATCATCTACAGCGTTGTCATGAGCAACCAGATCTACGCCGACGAGATCCCCCAGCTGCGCAAAACCGGATACCTCGAAGGCGGCACCTGGACGAGCGCCTACGTCGCCGAGCACTTCCCGCAGGCGATCGATGCGCAGGGAACCATCGATGAGACGGCGCTGCTCGCCCTCAGTCCGGAGGAACGCGTGGAGGTCGGCGAGCTCCTCTTCCTGTATCACTGCAATGATTGCCACTCGGTGGAGGGGTATGCGGCGGTCAGTGAGAGCACGCGCGGCTGGTCGCGCGAGATGATTCTGGCCGTGGTCAAGGAGCCGCACCGCGCCCGCTTCTTCATGCCACCCTTTGCCGGGACGGCCGAGGAGGCCGAGCTACTCACCGACTACCTAGTCACCATCGCCCGGCCCTTCCCGGCCGGCCTGGTGAATGGTTCTTCGGACTAGGAGGCACCGATGCTCCCACCCTTCCTTGGCCCCCTCAATCCGCTCGGCTACCCGGCACCGTACTGGTTCATCCAGTTCTTCAAGGTCTTCGGGTTCACACTGCACATGGCGCTAATGAACCTGTGGTTCGCCGGGCTGATCACGATGCTCCT
>JAPLGR010000354.1 GCA_026390045.1 Chloroflexota bacterium
GGCGCTGACCTTCGGAGTGGTGCTGTTCACCATCCTGGTCCAGAGCCTGACGACCGAAGGGCTGCTGCGCCGCCTGAAGGTCATTGAGCGGAGTGAGGCACGGCTGGAGTACGAACGGCGGCATGCCCGCGCGCTGGCCGCGCGCGCCGGATACGAGCACCTGCAGCGCATGCACCGGGATGGACTGATCACCACTCACACCTGGGATCGGCTTCGCCATGCTGCCCTTGAACGGCTGGAGGCGCTGACGAAGGCAGTCCGCGAGGCAATGGCCGACGCACCGGAAATGGAGATCCAGGAACTCTCGATGGCCCGGCGCGAAGCGCTCAGGGCTCAGCGGGCCATGCTTGGCCGCCTGCGCCGCGAAGGGATCCTCTCAGACGAGTCCCACGCCGACCTGATCGCCGAGGTTGACCTGAGCCTGGAGGCGCAGGCCGAAGCCTTGGCCGAAGAGGCGGTGAACGGAGGCCGACCGATGCCCGTCCGCGTACTGCTGTTCATTGTGGTTCAGGACCGCGATCTCGACCGGGCGACGAATGCGCTCTCGGCCTACGGCGCCATGTGCACCCGGCTCAAGAGCGAGGGCGGCTTCCTCGGGCAACCGAGCCACCTGCTTCTGGTGGGGCTGGGAGAAGACAAGCTCGAAGGGGCCCTGAGTCTGCTGGAGAAGACCTGCCGGACGCGCGTGGAGTACGTCATGGGCCCCCTGGAGAGCGTGCCCGGTCCGATGCCTGCGCCGATCCCCGTTGAGATCCGCGGGGCGACCGTCTTCGCGTTCAACGTTGAGCGACATGAGGAGATCAGGCCGTGAAGCTAGTCATTGTGATCCTGGGGGATGGTGAGGCGGAGGTTGCCGTCCGCAACCTCGTCGAGGCCGGCTTCAGCCCGAGAAGGTTGATCAGGCGTTTGCGGTTGTGCGGAAGACGCTATCCGGGGTTGCCGAGCCCGATCGACAGCGGGCGACGGCGTTTGTCCTGGATACCGCTCGCTACGAACAGTTGTGACGCCGGCGATCAGTCTATGTGCCGCACTTCTGGGAAGATTGCCCATCCGGTCAGTGCGATCACGGCGGAGATCCCGGCCAACGCCAGCACCGCTTCGGCGGAGCCCATCCGCTCCCCCATCCACCCCGTCAGCAGCGACCCCAACGGCCAGAATCCGCCCAGCGCCCACGTGTAGGTGCTGACCACCCGGCCGCGCAGCTCGTCCGGAACCGACAGCTGGATCAGTGTGTTGGTCATCGCCAGCTGGTTGATCTGCGCGTACCCGGCCAGCGCCAATCCAATCATCGTGATCGCCGTCGTCTTCGACAGTCCCAGCAGCAGTATGCCAACTGGCAACATGGCGCGGTTAGCCAGGATCATCGGACCCTTGGCCT
The DNA here is from genome assembly GCA_026390045.1 of Chloroflexota bacterium. Lineage (GTDB taxonomy): Bacteria > Chloroflexota > Anaerolineae > Anaerolineales > E44-bin32 > DYJB01. The sequence continues at coordinate 1,379 of JAPLGR010000354.1, forward strand.
GTCGATCCCCAAGGAACGCAAGGCCCAGCGCCCCGACCAGCGCACCCACGCCCTGCGCCGCGAGCAACTCGCCAAGGCCGGCAGCCCCGGTTCCCAGCACCTCTGCGGCAAAGACCGGCAGCAGCACCACGTAGGGGAAGCCGATCAGGTTGAACGCCGCCACCATGCTCACCAGGCCCAGGACCGTCCGGTTGCTGACGAGGTACGCCAGTCCCTGGCGCAGCTCGTGCAAGCCACTGCCGCTTCGTTCGGGTGGCGTGAACGGGGGCAGGCGCATCATCAACAAGGCGCCGATCACCGCCAGGAAGCTGATCGCGTTCAGGCCGAAGGCCGGGCCTTCGCCCACGGCGGCGACCACCATGCCGCCGATCGCCGGGCCGATGATGCGCGCTCCATTGAACACCGACGAATTCAGGGCGATCGCGTTCAGCACATCATCCCGTTCGACCAAATCAATGTTGAACGTCTGGCGGGCGGGCATGTCGAGGGCGTTGCCGACGCCGGTCAACAGCGCCAGCAGGATGATGTGCCAGTACTCGATCACCCCCGTGAGCGTGAGCACGGCCAGCGTCGCCGCGGTGATCATGAAGAGCGTTTGCGTGATGATCAGCAGCCGGCGCCGCTCGACGCGATCGACGATCACGCCCATGCCCAGGGATAGCAGCAGCACCGGGATGAACGAGGCGAAGGTGACCACGCCCAGGCTGAGCTCCGAGCCGGTGAGCTTGTACACCAGCCACTGCTGTGCCGTGGTCTGCATCCACGAGCCGATCAGCGAGACCAGCTGCCCAAAGAAGTAGAGTCGGTAGTTGCGGCGGCGCAGCGAGCGCAGGCCCATCGGCCAGCGCATGCCAAGGCGCAGGTAGGGAGAGATTTGTGGCAGGAAGGGTCGCACGAATCAAGTACCGGAGGCGAGTCTCAGGATGGGCGGCCGCCGCGCCTCAGCGTTCGGCCGCAGTTGTCTCTTTGAAGCTTTCGACCTGGTAGGTCAGGACGTCCGGGTGCCCGGTGCGCCAGGCTCGGCGCGGCAAGCCTGCCTTCTCGCACAGCATATCCAGGAACTGGTGTGGCTGCGGGACCTTCTCCCACACCTGAGGCAGGAACGTCGCCCGATGCATGCCTGAGGTAAGGATCACGCCGTCGATGCCGGGCCGCAGCTTGGCCATCAGGTCATCCGCATCGGTGTATTCGAGCGGCACGGGATCCGAGAGGATCGAGATCTCGATCTCGATGCCCGCAGTCTCCTCCGGCCGCACCGGATAGAAGCGGAAATCCTCGGTGGCCGCGGCGCGCGCATGTACGACGACATCTTCGGCCAGTGGGATGGTAGCCTGCAGTGCGCCGATGCAGCCGCGCAGGTCGCCGCCGCTGGTGAGGGTCACGAAAGTGGCATGCGGAGCGCGCAGCGCTTCGGGAAGATCCTCGAGGCGCAGTGCAGGGCCCTGCTTGCCCGCCGCGGCTAGTTCAATCGCCTGACGCGCCAGCCGCAGGAGTGTGGACCGGTCCTCTGCCGGCAGAGCGCTTTCTGCTGTTTCCGCCACCGCAAGCTCCTCGGTTCAGCATTGATGGAGAGTATAGCACTGCTGCCCGACATGACACGGGGCACGGCATGCCGTGCCCTCACCTGAACAGCGTGCGCAGGACGGCGTCGTGGAATCCCGTCAGGTCGGCGAGGCCCTGGGCGAACGCGCGGCGGAGCTCGCGCGGGCCGATCAGGAGTCCCGGCACAGGAGCGAGTGTGTGGCCGCGGTGGGCCAGGTCCTCCAGGTTGCCGTGGTCGGAGGTCAGCGCGATCAGATCGGGCCGATCGGCCCACGCATCCACCAGGCCGCCGAGCACACGGTCGAAGGTCTCAAGCAGCGCAGCCGCCTGTTCGAGGGAGTCGCGGTGGCCGGCGTGGTCGCTAGGCCAGTAGTCGAACCAGGTCAGATCGGCAAGAAGGGAGAGGCGCGCCAGCTGCTGCCCGGCCTGCTCAGGGCTGTAGATCGGTGCCGGAGGGAAATCGGGCTGCGCCGCCCAGCCGATGCCGGTGAAATCCGCCGAGAGGGCGCGCCCGGCCTGCAGGTCGTCGGCGGTCATCAACGGCATGCCCGCCAAAGCGGCGGCGAGCGGGATGGACGAGTACAGCCGATGGCGAGTGACGATCGCCTCGAAGTAGCGCGGCGGGTATGCGTTCAGAAGCTGCGCCGTCCCGCCCCGGCGCACGACCTCCGCGAACAAGTTGCCCTCCCTCAGTGCAGCGGCGATCGCCCTGTTGGGCTTTGGGCCGTAGTGGCCGCCGATCAGCTGCGGGATGTTGCGGCCGGTGAGCAGCGCCGCCTGGCCGGACGCCGATTGCGGATCCCCGGGGACACTGAGACAGGCGTCGATCGAGACCAGCGTCGCCCGTTCGCCCTCGAACGGCGCGGCGTCGGCGACGAGCGACCGGCCGTCGAGCAGTCGTTCAACCGTTGGCAAATGAGCCGCGGCGAGGGGGTTGGAACTCGGGTCAGGAGCGCCCAACCCGACGCCGTCCAGGAAGAGGAACAGCACCCGCGGCATCACTCGGTCCTCAGGAAGGTGAAC
>JAPLGR010000351.1 GCA_026390045.1 Chloroflexota bacterium
CGGAGGAAGTTGTTCTCATCCGGGTAGTCCATGCACCACCCCATGCGGTAGATCTGCGGGGTGGCCACGGGGTCCTTGGTGGTCTCCAAGAAGACCTTCCACTCCTGGTTGGTGACCTTGACGTCGATCCCCAGGTTGGTCTTCCACATCTGCTGAATGGCCTCGGCGATCTTCTGGTGGCCGGACGACGTGTTGTACATCAGCGTCAGGTCCATGTCGGCCGCCGTGATGCCCTTCTCGGCCAGGTACTCATCCAGCAGGGCCTTGGCAGCCACTGGATCGGACTTGATGCCCAGGTCCGGGGAGTTGGCCATCGTTGGGGCCGCGACAATGCCGGGCCGGCCGATCCACTGCGCCGGCTCCTGGCCGCCCTTGGTCACATTGTCGATCAGGGCCTGGCGGTCGATCGCCATCGACAGCGCCTGTCGCACGCGCACGTCATCGACGAACGGGGCCTTGGTGTTGAACCCGTAGAAGTACGTGCAAGTAGCCGGAGAGACCTTGAACTCCGCAGACAGCACCGGGTCAGCCTTGACGCGGTCGATGTCCGCCAGTGGAACGGCGGTCCAGTCCATGTTGCCCGCCTCGTACTCGGAGAAGGCGGCCACCTCATCCAGCATGGAGAAGTGGATCTCGTCAAGCTTCCCCGCCGGGAACTCATCCCACCCAACCCAGTAGGGATTCTTGACCATGGTGAGCGACGAGTCGTGGATCCATTCCGACACCGTGTACGGGCCGTTCGTCTCGTAGAAGCCCGGCTCGGTCCAGCGCTCGCCACGGGCCTCGGTGCAGTCATCGCCTTCGATGACCCACTTCGGCACGGCATGCGCCGTCCACAGGCCGATGATGTTGATGTTGTAGGCCAGATCATCGAGGAAGGTGACCTCGAGGGTCGCGTCATCGATGGCCTTCACTGCCACATCTTCGACCGGCCCCTCACCATAGTTGTAGGCTTCTGCGCCCTTGATGACGAAGTCCAGGACGTAGGCGTAGGGCGACGCCAGTTCCGGCGACAGGGCGCGCAGGATGCCGTACTCGAAATCGTACGCCGTCACAACGCGGTCCTTGGTAGCACCGTTCTCATCCGGGCAGGTCTGAACCTTCTCCACCTCGGTCCCGTTCCAGCGGACCCACGGGATGTCCGGGCGAATGTGGAATGTGTAGGTCAGTCCGTCCGCAGAGACGTCCCACGACTCGGCCAACCCCGGGATCAACGTGGCGTCAGTCTCCCACAGATGGGTCAGACCGATGTTCGAGGACTGGATGATGGTGATGGAGCTCGTGTCCTCTGCTGCGCCCGGGTCCAGGCTGGGCACGTCCCCTTGCCCGAAGTTCGCACGCACGACCTTCGGTCCGGCGGGCGCGGCCGCCGTGACCTCAACCACCTGAGGCGTCCCCTCCACGATCACCGTCTGGATGACGGTCTCGGGGGTCGCCGTGCCGCAGGCTGCCAGCACCATGCTGGCTGCCACCAACAGGCCGATTAGGGCCAATCCCTTGGAACGCATGGTTCCTCCTCCTTACGATTTGCGTACTTGGCGTGTGTGTAGCTAGTTCCGTTCATGTCGCACCTGCCCTGCATCACCTCCCTTCGCCGTCGCGTCTAGGTTGCGAAATGACAGGCCACGAAGTGATCCGGTCGCAGCTCCCTCCACTCCGGTTTCTGTTCAGCGCACAGGGGCTGCGCGATCGGACAACGTGTGCGGAAGTGGCAGCCCGACGGCGGATTGGCCGGGCTGGGAACGTCTCCCTCCAGGATGATGCGCGCCCGCTTCTCCTCCGCCACTGGATCCGGGATGGGGACCGCCGAGAGCAGCGCCTGTGTGTACGGGTGCAGGGGGTTGAGGTACAGCTCGGCGCGATCGGCCAGCTCGGCGAGTATTCCCAGATACATCACCGCCACGCGGTCACTGATGTGCCGCACCATCGACAGGTCATGGGCAATGAACAGGTAGGTCAGCCCAAGCTGATCCTGCAGGTCCTCCAGCAGGTTGACCACCTGCGCCTGGATCGAGACGTCGAGGGCCGAGATCGGCTCGTCGCATACGATCAGGTCGGGCTTGAGCGCCAGAGAGCGGGCCACGCCGATGCGCTGGCGCTGGCCGCCGGAGAATTCATGCGGGTAGCGGTTGGCGAATGCCGGGTTCAGTCCTACCTGGGTGAGAAGCTCGTCCACCCGCTGGTTGATCTCCCTGGTGCCCCCCCATTTGTGGACCACCAGCGGCTCTCCGACGATTTCCCCGACCGTCATGCGCGGGTTCAGGCTGGCGTACGGGTCCTGGAAGATCATCTGCATCTTGGCCCGCATCGGCCGAAGGGCCGAGCCTTTGAGCGTCGTCAGGTCCACATCATTGTAGTAGACGTGCCCGGAGGTCGGGCGATAGAGCTGCAGGATCGTGCGGCCGGTCGTCGACTTGCCGCAGCCGGACTCGCCCACCAGGCCGAGCGTCTCGCCGCGGCGGATGTCGAATGAGATGTCATCAACGGCCCGCACCGCGCCTACCTGCTTCGAGATGATGATGCCCTGCATAATCGGGAAGTGCTTGACCAGGTGGTCGACCCTCAGCAAGACGTCGTCCTTGCTCATGAGCGCGGCCCCCCTGTCTTGGGATCCACCCAGCAGGCGACCCGATGATGCGTGTCAAACGACAGCAACGGCGGATTCTCCTGCCGGCAGCGATCCACGACGAACGTGCAGCGCGGGGCGAAGGGGCAGGAAGTTGGTTTCTGCATCAGGATGGGCGGCGCGCCGTCGATCGAGATCAGGCGCGTGTGCGTGCTGGCGTCGAGGCGCGGCAGGCTGCCAATGAGCCCGAGGGTGTACGGGTGTTGCGGGTTGCCGTACAGCTCCTTGACCACAGCCTCTTCGACAATGCAGCCGCCGTACATCACGTTCACCCGCTGGGCCAGCCCGGCGATGATTCCTAGGTCGTGTGTGATCCAAATGATCGCCATGCCGAGCTGATCGCGCAGGCGCTTGACGATGTCGATGATCTGCGCCTGGATGGTGACGTCCAGTGCCGTCGTCGGCTCATCGGCAATAAGCACGGTCGGCGAGCAGGCAAGCGCCATGGCGATCATCGCCCGCTGCCGCATGCCGCCGGAGAACTGGTGCGGGTAGTCGGCCAGGCGGTCCTTGGCGTTGGGAATGCCTACCAGGGCCAGCAGCTCGCCGGCGCGCTCCAGCGCCTCTTTGCGGCTGACGCCCTGGTGGATCTCGATCGGCTCCGCCACCTGCCGGCCGATCGTCAGGACCGGGTTGAAGGAGGTCATCGGGTCCTGAAAAACCATGCTGATCTGCGCGCCGCGGATGAAGCGAATCTCCTCATCCGACATCTTCAGCAGGTCCTTGCCAAGGTAGTGCGCCGTGCCGCTGACAACCCTGCCCGGTGGGTTCGGGATCAGCCCGAGAATCGAAAGGACCGTCACCGTCTTACCGCAGGCGCTCTCGCCTACGATCCCGAGCGTCTCGCCTTCGTGCAGCTCAAACGAAACGCCGTTGACGGCATGGACGATCCCATCGCGCGTTTTGAATTCGGTAGCCAGGTCCTTGACTTCGAGTACTTTGGGCGCCAATGCAAGTCTCCTCAGACCTGTGGATTGCAGAGATCAATTCAAAGACACAGTGGTGGAGAAATGAGCCGAACGGCTGTTGCCTCTCGGAGCCGGCTGAGGGAGACCTCGGGACGCTACCGACGGCCGAGGCTCTCGACACCGCGATATGGCCCGTTCCTAGGGATTATACCCTATTCACCCCAAGCGTCAACAATTGGGGGGGGCGGCCGGACTGCGCCGGGAGGCCCCCGGAACACCTGTGCTAACGCTCGGTGCACCCTTCACCCGCATCGTACGACTCTACCGACCAGAGCAGGCTGGGTGCCGACGGGTCAGCCTGCGGCCCGCAGACATTGGGTGCGTAGGCCATTAGCCGCGGCAGGACATACAGGGGCAAGGTGGGCAGCTGTTCCGCCAGGATCGCCTGGGTCTCGTTCGCAGCTTGCACCGACTTGGTCCCGACGCCGCCTCCAAGCAGGACTTGCGCGCATGCCTGGTCGTAGGCCGCATGGCTGAAGCCGGATGCGTTCGCTCCGTTGGAGACGGTCTCCGTCGGGATCTCCGAGGTGGCGAACAGCTCGCACGGCACCTCGCGCCACGCCGGCCATGCCCACAGCACGGCCTGAAAGCTCCCGCCGAACACGACGCCGTCCGGATACGGTGCCGCCAAGGTCTCGGTGGGAATCTCCTCCACGATGACGTCGATCCCGCACTCGGAGAGCTGCCGCTCGATCTCCACCGCCGCTGCCGCCTCCACCCCGGATTCGGCGACGGTCAGCGTGAATTGGAGCGGCGTTGCGGCGGCCGCCGAGGCCACGCGCGTCGCGGAGGGATCCTCTCCAGCTACCACCCAGCCGGCTTCCTCCAGCAGCGCCCGTGCCGCGTCACGATCGGTGGCCGGAGGCGAAGCGTCTTCATTCAGCAGTGGATGTCCCGGCGGCAGATAGCTGCCCGTCACTCCGGCCAGCCCGCGCCACGCGGCATCGGCCACCGCTTGCGCGTCGAGGCACATGGCAACCGCCTGTCGGACGCTCGCCTGCGTGAGCGGATTCGATGCCTGGCCTGGCGAGACATTGAACGTCAACTGCTCCACGAGCGCGCCGGTTGTGGTCGCCGTGCGCACCTGGCCCTGTTTCTCCAGATCGATCAGCTGACTCAGTGAATCCCGGTAATCCTCACCTTCCGCCAGGCCCAGTGTGACCGACTCATCCAGGACGTCGCATTCGCCCGTCAGCAGCTGCTGCAGCCCGCCCCGCAGGCCGGGACCGATGAATCGGTAGACAACCTGCTCGAAGGCCGGCAGCCCCTCCGCCGCCCGCGCATAGAACGGATTGCGCTGCAAGACAATCTCCCCTCCGGCCGTCCACGACTTGAGCTCAAAGGGACCATAGCTCAACGGGGAGCGCGCAGAAGCATCCGCGGAAGACAGGTCTCCGATGGCGATCTCCCCAAGGGCATGCTCCGGCAGCGGAGCCCAGAGGTTGCCCGCGGCACCCGAATCCATGAAGCCGGGAATGCCCGTCCAGCGGAGCGTCAGGTCATCTCGCACTTCGTAAGACGCGGTGCGGTCCACTAGGTACTTCGTCGTCGGCGTGTCCGGATGCGCATCCACCTCAAACGAGAAGGCCGAGTCGGAGGCGGTAAGCGGCTCGCCATCCGACCAGAACAGGGCCGGCTTCAGGTGGAACTCAACCACCATCCGATCCATCGTGATCTCGCCGCCCTGGAAGACGCGCACGCAGTCCGGGTTTGTGCATCCAGACGGCAGGTAGGAGTCGCCATAGGCGAGATTGCGCGCCGTCATCGTCAGCGGGTCAAGGTACGCCTGACCCATTGCGACCGGGATCGCCTCCACTCTCACATCGCCATCCGCGATCGAAGGCACTTTGGTCAGCAGCGGTGACTGATACTCGAAGCCGATCAGATCAACCGGGCCGTCGTAGAGCGCCGCGAGGACAGCCTCGGCCGAGGCCCCACTTGTGCCATACCAGTAGAGCGACTCTGGCTCATAGGCCGTGCACACAATCAGCGTCTTTGGCAGCGGCTGCGGTGTGGGCAGGGCAACAGTAGGAGTGCCGGACGCGGGCCCGATCGTGAGCGGAGGCACGGCGTCGGACGGCGTTCCGCATCCGCCCACAAGCGCGGCCAGCAGAGCAGCGGCGGTCACGAGGCCAAGGGGAGTTCGACGCAGCACGCGTATGCTCCTATCCGTCAGACTCGGATGGCTTACCCAGCGCTTGTTCCTTCAAACGGTCCAGAAGGCGCCGCTCAGCCGCCGTCAGCTCGTCCCGGCCCAGCAGATCCGGCCGGCGCTCAAGTGTTCGGCGCAGGCTCTGCTCGCGCCGCCAGCCAGCGATCTTCCCGTGATCACCGGAGGTGAGGACGTCCGGCACGGCCCACCCGCGGAACTCCGCCGGACGCGTGTAGTGTGGATACTCGAGCAAGCCAGCGGCATGCGAGTCATCCGCCGCACCATCCGCGTCGCCGAGCACGCCAGGCAGGAGCCGAGTGATCGCATCGATGATCGCCAGCGCCGGGATCTCACCGCCCGTGAGCACGTAGTCCCCGATCGAGATCTCCAGCGACGCGAGGTGCTGCCGGACGCGTTCATCCACGCCCTCGTAGCGGCCGCACACAAGCGCCAGGCGCGGGTAGGCTGCCAGCCCGGCCGCCAGCGGCTGGTCGAAGACGCGGCCCTGAGGCGTCAGCAGGATCACCGGGACGGATCCGATCTCGTCCCCCAGCACGGCTTCCACCGCCTCGAAGATCGGCTCGGGCTTCATCACCATGCTGCCGCCCCCGCCGTAGGGGACGTCATCCGTTGTGCGGTGCCGATCGTGCGTGTAGTCGCGGGGATTGTGCAGGCGAATGCGGATCAGGCCTCGCGCCTGCGCCCGGCCGAGAATGCTCGACGCCAGGTAGGCCTGAACGGCCTCGGGAATCAGCGTGAAGACATCAAACTGCATCGGGGCAGGCGCGGCTCATGCGGCTGCGCGAAGGTTGGGTGAACCGCGAAGCACATGGACAGCCGGGGGCATCGCGCTGGGAGATTATAGCATCGCCCCGCCGGCCTCCGCCCAGCGACGGACAGCTCGCTCCGTCGCGCGGAACGCCAGTGGCGGAAGGCCTGAGGCGGCGAAGAAGGCCGCTTCGGAAGCATCATCCCCGGGGGTCAGCGTCCCGGCCTGAACCTCGACACGATAGACGATGACGATGCTTGCCCCGCGAGGGTGTTCCCGACCGAAGATGACATCGAAAAGGCCGAGGATGCGAACGCTCAGCCCCGTTTCTTCCAAGCATTCGCGCACCGCCGCCAGTTGCGGGTCCTCTGCACCATCCACAAAGCCTGCAGGGAGGGACCACTTCCCCTTCTCGGGATTGAAAGCGCGGCGCACAAGCAGGATCTTCCCCTCGCGCTCGACCACCACCGCCGCAGCGACCTTGGGATCCTCGAAGTGAACGTACCCGCACGCCGGGCACACAGGACGCGGCCGTCCGTAGGATGGCCGTTCCTCCATCCGGGCACCACAGCGGATGCAATACAGGGCGGATTGAGCGCTGCTCATCGGGCTCGGCGGCGAGCCCAAAGGGTGACCGCGCCCAGGAGGAGAGCAGCCCCCCCGAGTCCGACTTCAAGCCAGCGCATGGTGGGCACGCCGGCCCGCAGGTGCGCTTCCGGTGCGGGCTCCTCGGCAGGCGCTTCGGCAGGCGGCTCAATCACTTGCGCCGCGGCTTCCTGAGTGACCGCGACTCCTTGGGGGACGGCCGTCACAGCGATCTTGTCCTGTGGCGCGGTGGTAGGCAGCACAAGGTCGGGACCGCAGACTTCACATTCTCCGCTGGCCGTCGGCGCGGCCTCCAGCATGGGAGCCGGCGTTGCTGCCTCTGATGGCGCGGGCGCCATCGGGGCCGCTCCGCCTACGGTAGGCGCCTCGCGGTTTGCATACTCCTCAGCCTGCACGGCCGCCGTCGGTGTGCCAGCAACAACTTGCATTGGGGCGGCCGCGACAACGGCCGTCTCAGCCACCGTGGCTGCGGCTCCCGCCTCAAGCGCATCCGCTGCGACCTCTGCCGGCGCTTCCATCAGCATCTCTTGTGCAGGCGCGGCCGCGCGGAAGGCGACGCTCTGCACCGAACCCCCGAACACATCGACCCCGACGGTGATCACGAAGGCCAGCGTGGCCACGGCCGTCGCCAGCTGCAGCAAGGGAGTGCGTAGCCAGCCGGAGCGGACGCCGGCCATCTCGGGAGTCAGCGTGAAGTTGCGCGGCGGCCGGACCTGCGGAAGCTCCCGGAGCAGGGCCGATGTCGTGCGGATCTCCTGCAGAGCCCGGCGCAGCGCCGGATCCTGCTGCAGCCGCATCTCAAGGGCCTGCTGTTCGGCAGGCGAGAGGGCACCATCGGCATAGGCCGACAGGGCATCCAGGTCACACGGGGCGAGACGGCTCAGGCGGCTCATGTGGAAGCCTCACCCTTCAGACGAAACGCGGCCGGCAGGAGTTCCCCGTGCCGCTGCAGGCAATCGCGCAGGCGCGCCCGGGCCCGCGCCAGCCGGCTCTTCACCGTCCCCAGGGGCTTGCCGATTGCAGATGAGACTTCCTCGTAGTCGCAGCCTTGCACGTCGGCCAGCACGGCCACGATACGGAATTCGTCCGGCAACCGATCCAGACAGTCCTGGATGGC
>JAPLGR010000465.1 GCA_026390045.1 Chloroflexota bacterium
ACGCTACCGTCTACCGCATGCGCCGCGTCCTACCTGAAGGCTTGATTGGCTACAACCGGCCGGAGGAAACGTACGTCGTTGAGTGGACGGCGGATACCTGGTACGACGTCAGCGCGTTCGATGATCTGGTGAACCGCGCCCACAAGCAGGAGCCCCGGCGCGCTGAGCTGCTCGAGGAGGCCATCAGCATCTATCAGGGACCGTACCTGAGCGATGTGTACTCGGACTGGGCCGCTGCCCGTCGGGAGCAGCTGCATCAGGCCTACGTTGAAGGACTGTTGATGCTCGCCCGGATGCGGATTGCATCCGGTGACCCCGGCGTCGGCATCGAGCTGTACCGCAAGGCGTTGGCCGAAGAGCCCTACCGGGAGGACCTGCACTGCGAGCTCATGAAAGCGCTCGCCGGAGCCGGCAGGCTGGCGGAGGTCGTCCAGCAGTACAACGCGCTGGTCGATCTGTTGCGGCGGGAGCTGCACAGCGGGCCAACGGACGAAACGGAGCGGCTCTTCCGCTCGATCCACCCCCGACCGCAAGCCTCCTCGTGAGTCTGCCGCTTTCGCGGTATCTGATCCGCCGCCCCGTCCTGGGGCGGTTCTCATCCCATCTGCGCGGTCCCCGCCTGGTACTTTCAGTAAGCGCCTTGCTCAGAGGGGGTTGGTAAGATATCTCAGATATAGCCAGCCATTGCACTCAGATACCAGACACTCACCTTTCAACGGAGGCACAAGCAATGAAACGCTTCAGTGGGGCGAACTTGCGGGCCCTCTTCTTCCTGCTCACCCTCGCGGCGCTGATCCTGGCCGTGGGTGCGCCGGAGACCTTGCCCTGGTAGGTCGAGCAGCCGGAGCAGGGAGCGTCTCTGCTCTGGACAGCGGATCGAGGGGAGCGGCCGGGGGACTTTGTTGCCGCGCGGCGATCCGGGATGGGGGCGCACAGGCGCCATGGCCGGGTGACTTCTTTGGCTGGCTGCCCGCCATGGGTCCGTGCGCCCCCGATTGTTCGCTGCCTTACCTAGGGGCCAGATGATCCCCTGGCGGCCATGCGGGTGCGCTACGCCTGGCTGCCGTTGCTGGCATTCGGGCTGCAGGCGTGCTTCGTCGTATTCGGCCGCGAGCCGGCCTCAATCCCGACCTGGATGAGGACCTTCGTCCTGCTGGTTACGTACGGCGGATTGTTCGGATTCTTGCTGTTGAACCGCCACCTCCCCGGCTGCCGCCTTCTGCTCGCCGGGGCGGCGCTCAATGCTGCTGTCATGCTCGCCAACGGTGGGTTCATGCCGGTGACCCCGCAGGCACTCGCGCGCTCTGGCCACTCCGGCTACATCGTCACCCAGGGTGGCGACCAGTTCGTCCGTCGCAGCAAGGACATCGTGCTCGAGAAGGAAGACACGCGGCTGTGGTTCCTTTCGGATGTGTTCGGGATCCCGGCGCCGCTGCCCTTCTCGTCCAACTTCAGCCCGGGCGACCTGCTGATCGGTTTGGGCGCAGCCTGGCTGACCTACCGCGGTCTGATCCGCCCGGCAAGCACAGCGGAGGCTGGCTTGGCGCCGTTGTCCGATGCTGCAGCCCGTCAATCAGTGGGACACCGACAATCGGGAAAGGAGCTTGACGATGGAACAGGATGCGCTGCACAAGATGATCGGCCGTGCGCTGACCGACCGGCAGTTCCGGGAAGACCTGCTGTGGAGTCAGCTGGAGGCCACGCGTGACCTGCCACTGACCAGCCAGGAGCGCGACCTGATTGCTTCGCTGCACGCCGCCTCGCTGGACGAGTTCTCGCGCAAGCTCAACGATCGGCTGCCCGAGTCTCGGGAACGTCATTGGCGTCGTGGATCTGAGGCCGAGGCGGCGTGAACGGTTGCGCGGTCGAGCGGTTCGCCGAACGAGCCGCAGCGCATGCCGAGCTGCGAGGGCTTTCAGAGACGACGCT
>JAPLGR010000661.1 GCA_026390045.1 Chloroflexota bacterium
GGCGTGGCGCATGCCCAGCACCGAACGGACTACAACCTGTATGAGGGCTGGGAGCTGAGAGGCTTCCCCGAGAAAGTGTACCTGCGCGGGAAGCTGATCGTCGACGGCGATCGGTGGCTGGGCCGGCCCGGGATGGGCACCTTCCTCAGCCGTCAGCCATTCGCGCCCGTCCTGTAGCCTCCGCGTTCCGCACCGCGCACGCAACAGGCGGCCCCGGTGGGGCCGCCTGCGTCTTCCGCTGAGGATCTTGGCGTCGCCTAGAGTGAGCGGAGGACCGCGTCCATGCGCTCGAGCGCGCGGTCGATGTTCTTTGCCGAGTTGGTGAATGCCAGCCGCACGTAGCCCACGCCGTAGTGGCCGAACGCGGTTCCGGGGAGGAGCGCCACTCCACCTTCCAGCATGCGCGCGGCGAAGGTCTCACACGAGAGTCCGGTGGCTTCGATGTTGGGGAAGACATAGAACGCGCCCTGTGGCTTGCTGCACCGCAGACCGCGCAGCCGGTTCAGGCCGTCGACGATCCGGTCCCGCCGCGCCTGGTACTCGGCGACCATGGCATCCACCGCGTCCTGCGGACCGGTGAGCGCCTCGATGCCGGCGATCTGCGTGAAGTGCGCCGTGCATCCGACGCCATGGTTGAGCAGGAGACTCACGCGCTCCGCCAGGGGAACCGGCATGATCCCGTAGCCGAGGCGCAATCCGGTCATGGCATACGTCTTGGAGTAACCGTCAAGCACAATGGTGCGCTCGCTCATGCCTGGCACCGAAGCGATGGTCGGAGCGTGAAGCCCGTCGAACGTGATGCGCGAGTAGATCTCGTCTGCAAGCACCCAGCAGTCGTTCCGCTGGGCCAACTCGGCGATGAACTCGAGGTCCGCCTGAGGGATCACTCCGCCCGTAGGGTTGCCTGGCGAGTTCAAGATGATCAATCGCGTCCGTGCATTGACCACGCGGGCGAGGGCATCGCGATCAATCGAGAAACCGTTCGACTCAAGTAGGGGCATAGGACGCGCGATGGCGCCCGTGACCCGGATCATCGCCTCGTAGGTGGGATACCCCGGATCTGGATACACGACCTCCTCTTCCGGATTGACCAACGCCAGCGCCGGGAAGAACAGGTTGGGCTTCGCCCCCGGGCTGACGACGACCTGCTCGGGGCGGAAGGCCAGTCCCCTTCTTCGTCCGGCGTCCTCAGCGATCACTTCCCGCAGTTTCCGGATGCCGGCCGACGGGTTGTAGCGCGTCTTGCCTTCGGCGATGGCCCGGGCTGCGGCCTGTCCGATATTGGCCGGTGTCGAGAAGTCAGGCTCGCCGATTTCGAGGTGAATGATGTCCTTGCCGTGCGCCTCCAATTCCTGGGCGCGTGCCAGGACCTGGTAGGCGCCCTCCGGCTGTAGGCCGTCGATCCGATGCGCAAAACCAACGCTCATTCGATCTCCACTCAGCGCATGAGTTGGCCTGCGTCGCAACGACACCGGCTCGCGTGCTGCGCTCTGCGTCTACTCTAAGGGAGGTGGTGTATCCGGACAAGGGAGATAGTCATGGGCCATCGACGGAAGTCTGTCCCTCGCCCGGCATTGTCCGGCTGTCCGGACAACCGCGCCCGCCGGGAGTTGCTTGTCCGCGCCCCTCGGCCATGCTAGAATCCAGGCAACCTCGGGACGGAGGTCGCTGCGGGGTGGCCCCGCGGCGGCGTTGAGCAGCCCCGCTCATCGACAAGTGCCACCCGGTCCCTCTCACCCTCGCCGGCTGCGATGACCTTCTGGCGAACCTACC
>JAPLGR010000664.1 GCA_026390045.1 Chloroflexota bacterium
GCGCACTCGACGTACAATTGGGCCTTGAAGTACCTGCCGGCGGCCTTCGTGTCCATCAGCCTGCTGTGGGAACCCGTCGGATCGACCGCGTTGGCGTACGTCCTGCTGGGCGAGACCCCGTCAGGACTCAAGCTGGCCGGCGCGGCGGTGATCCTTGCGGGCATTGTCCTGGCCATCCGCCGTCCGGCCCGGCCTGTGCAGGTCTAGGGAGGTTCGTCATGCAGTTGCGTTGTTTTCAATGCGGTTGGAGCTTCGGCATAAGCAAGGACGAAACGGCCGCGGCGCTGGAGGCCCTCCAGGCTTCTGGCGGAAGCCACTACGATGCCCATTGCCCGCGCTGCAAGCGCGCCAACAAGGTCTCGGTCGAGCAGCTCAAGCACACACTTCCCCGGCCGCGCCCGGAGGAGAAGCATTCAACCTGAGGCCCTCCACCCCCTCACTCTTCCGATCCTAGGAGGACAGTCCTCCCCTGAACGGCATGCTCCGCATCGGTTCCACCTCGCGCTCAGATGGTGAGGTTGCAGTACATCCTTGGCAGACTGCATTGGGCTCGGCGACGGCGTCCGCCTTGGGTCGCGCCCCGGCTCGGCGCGCACCTAGGTAGCTGCGCGGTCCGAGACCAAGGAACGGCGCGACAATCCTGGTGTCCCCGCATGTCCGGAGGCAGCCATGAAGCAGTTGGGCGCTCTCCCCGCGGCTCTCGTCCTCGCCCTTGCCATGCTCGCCTGTCAGTCGGTCGCCGAGCTTCCCATCCCGGGAGGCAGTTCCTCCAGCGGTGACACCGGCGCGGCCAGCATCTGCTCGAAGCAGCCCGAGCTTGGCTTTGACTTCGAACTCGCCTCGCAGGCCCCAACCTGCGCGGCCGACTGCACCGAGATCGGCCCCGAACTGGGCCGCGAGGGTGCTGAGGCCCTTGCTGCGGAGCTCATGCCAGCAGATGACTTCTGCAGCTACGACGTCTCGCCCGAGACACAGGCCGTCATCGACCAGGCTACACAACTCCAATCGCAAGGACAGACGGATGAGGCGCTGGCCCTGCTTGCCAACCGCGTCCAGGAGCTCAGCGGTCAATCTGCGATCGGCAAGGCCGTTTCGGCGCCCAGCCGCCAGAACTCCGGAGGCCGCCAGACTGCCAGGGATATCCTGGCCATGGGCGAGCGCACAGGCATGTGGGGAGGCAACGACGAGCCCTTCATCAACGCCGCTCAGTCGGCGTTCCGCGACTTCGCCCTGCAGGAACTTCCCGGGGCCGATCTGACCGAGACGATGCGCATTGCCGAAGAGGCCGCCCGCCTCGGACTGGACGACATCGAGCAGCAAGCCTTGGACCAAGCGCGCGACATTGCCGAACGCGAGTACAAGGACGCGTCGGCCTCGCTCGACCCTTGCACCGTCACGAAGGATGCACTCAAGGTCGTGATGAAGAAGGTCCAGATCGCCATGCTCCTCGGTGTCCCATCCGCCAACGAAAACGACAATCCCGCCTTCGCTGACTTGCTGCAGAGCATCATGCGGGCCGCCGCGGCCGTGAAGAACAAGGAGAGCGGCGGGATCATCGAGGGCTGCAAGATCACAGGCGAGCTGGAGATCTCGTACGATATGTTC
Organism: Chloroflexota bacterium; assembly: GCA_026390045.1. Lineage (GTDB taxonomy): Bacteria > Chloroflexota > Anaerolineae > Anaerolineales > E44-bin32 > DYJB01. Next base: position 1,606 of record JAPLGR010000664.1, read on the forward strand.
TTCAGCGTCGGGACAAATGAACCCATCGTGGTGACAACCAGCGTCCCCTTCTCGTTGGACCTTACCGAGGAACCGCCCGGATACCAAACGGACGTCAAGCTGTACACCGACCAGGTGTTCACCTTCCAGGACGAGACGGTCCACGACATCGTCGACTTCGACGTCAACGTCAACATCTGGTACATGGGGGGCTCGACACCGCTGGAGGCTGACTTGGACATCAAGGGCGGGTCCGAGTTCTTCTTCGGAGTGCCGATTCGGAGCGGCACACCGGACATTGACGAGTCCGTCCAGTTGTTCTTCCCTCTCAGTGAAGGGGCCACGCAGGAATTCGACCTCGAGGATCTGAAGGACATGAAGGAATGGAAGGTGACGCTCCACCTGACGCCGGGGACATGATCCCGCGCGGTGCACCGCCGGTTCATGCCACAGCGCGAATCACAAGAGGTTTCCAGCACGGCAACGGTCCGCAGGCAGGCTGCCTGCGGACCGTTTCTTCGATGCTCGTCTGGCGGACCTGCAAAGGTCCAGTGCCACCACCATTCCTCGTCCGGGATCGGTCTAGCCGTGGGCGCGAACCCCGAAGTCCTCCGGGATCTCGATCGCCACGACCTCCCCGCGGGCACACACCACGCCTTCAGCACTCAATGTCGAAGTCACGACCACCTTGCGGCCCTTGATCTCCTTGATCCTGCCGCGGATCTCGAGGATCGGGCCGAGCGGCGTCGGGCGAAGGTAGTCCACGTGAAGTGAGCCGGTCACGAAGCGCGGCATCGGGGATACCCCCATGGTGCCTCCCCGCTCGCGCAGCGCCGCCCCCGCCGCCGACCCCGTCCCGTGACAGTCGATCAGCGATGCAATCAGTCCCCCGTACACGAACCCCGTGATGGCCGTGTCGTATGGCCGGGGCTGGAACTCGCAGACCGTCTCCTCCCCATCCCAGCGGCTACGGATGTGCAGACCGTGCTCATTGAGCCGGCCGCATCCGTAGCATTGGGCAAAGTCCTCGGAGTAGAGATCCTGGAAGGCGGGCTTCGAATCCATCGCCGACATTCTCCCTGTCTCGCTGCGGTCCCACTATCCTACACGACTTCCTGGACTTCGCTCCACGAGTGGAGCCCGGGGATGGTTGACATGCGCGGCGCGCTACCTATACTCTCGCCCGCAATAGGAGGAGCCATGCCAGATCACACGCCGCTGATCCAGCTACACGAATTGACAGCTCACTTGGGAGACCCTGCGTGGGCCATCGTGGACTGCCGGACCGATCTGACAAACCCCGGCTGGGGGCGCGGCGCTTACCTGCAGTCCCACATCCCGGGCGCGCTTCACGCGGATCTTGAGACCGATCTCTCTGCGCCTCGCACCGGGCTGAATGGCCGCCACCCCCTTCCCTCGCCCGAGGATCTGGCATCCGTGTTCTCGCGCTGGGGGATCGACGACGCAGTTGAGGTCATCGCGTACGATGCAGGCGCGGACTTCTTCGCCGCCCGGCTGTGGTGGTCATTGTGCTACCTCGGCCACACGCGTGCACACGTTCTCGACGGCGGTTTCGCCGCGTGGCAGGCCGAGGGATTGCCTGTGTCCGCCGGTGAAGATCGCCGCCCCGCGCGCCGATTCCTCCCAAGGCCTCAGCGGCTGATCGACGCGCGCGCGCCAGAGCGATATCGCGGGGAGGTCGAACCGCTGGATCGCGTGGCGGGTCATATCCCGCGCGCTCGTTCCTACGAATGGCGTCGCAGCCTCGCCCCGGATGGTCGACTGCTGCCCGCGCGCGCGCTGCGGGCTCAGCTGGAGGGCGCGCTGGCCGGCGTGGCCCCCGATCAGACCGTTGTCTACTGCGGCTCAGGCGTCAGCGCAAGCCACGTCCTGCTGGCGATGGCGGTTGCCGGGCTGCACGGCGCCCGGCTGTATCCGGGCTCGTGGTCCGAGTGGTGCGCCGACCCTGCGCGCCCGGTGGCCATTGGTGATCAGACCTGAAGGATGTGTGCATGACTACTCTTCACCTTGTTCCCCACACGCATTGGGATCGAGAGTGGTACCTGCCCTTCCAGGTCTTCCACCTCAAACTCGTGCATCTGCTTGACCTGTTGGCGGACGTGCTGGAGGCCGACCCGGCGTTCACTGCCTTCACGCTGGACGGACAGACCATCTTGCTAGAGGACTATCTGAGCCTGCGGCCGGAGCGGCGCGCGGCGCTCGAGCGATGGGTGCATGAGGGACGGATCCTGATCGGACCTTGGTACATCCTGCCCGACGAGTTCCTCGTCAGCCCGGAGGCATTGGTGCGCAACCTGCTTGCCGGAAAGAAGGACTGCGCTCGGTTCGGCGGCAGGATGGACGTCGGCT
>JAPLGR010000334.1 GCA_026390045.1 Chloroflexota bacterium
CGACCCGGGCGTCGGCGTTCCCTATTGCCGTGTCTCCGACGCGCGCTGGACGCTGGCGCATCTCGCAGCTGCCTGGCATGGCTATCCTGCCCGGCAGTTGATCATGATCGGTGTCACCGGCACCGACGGCAAGACGACCACCAGCAACCTGATCCACTCCATCCTGCAGGCTGCCGGCCTGCGCGCCGGGTTGATCAGCACGGTCAACGCCGTCATCGGCGACAAGGTCCTCGACACCGGCTTCCACGTCACCACGCCTGAGGCGCTCGATGTGCAGTCATATCTGGCGCAGATGGTGCGCGCCGGGCTGACGCACTGCGTGCTGGAGGCGACCTCCCACGGCCTGGCCCAGCACCGGGTTGCGGCGTGCGACTTCGACCTGGGCGTGGTCACGAACATCACGCACGAACACCTCGACTATCACGGGACCTTTGAGGCTTACCAGGCGGCCAAGGGCCGGCTCTTCTCCGGCCTGTCCAGGAAGCCTTCGAAGTCGATCGCCGTGCAGCGAACGGCGATTCTGAACAGAGATGACGACTCGTATGCCTACCTGGCGACGCTGGCCCGTGTCCGCCAAGTCAGCTACAGCCTCTCGAGCCCTGCGGAGGTCCGCGCGCAGACGCTGGTGGATGGACCCAGGGGATTGGATCTTGAGGTGGTTGGCCCAGGGTATTCTCGGCGAGTCACTTCCAGGCTGCGCGGCGCCTTCAACGCCGCGAACATCCTGGCGGCCTTCGCGGCGACGGTCGAGGGCCTGGGGATCGCGCCGGAGACGGCCGCCGATGGGATCACTGCAGTGCGGGCCATCCCGGGCCGTATGGAGCCCATTGACCTCGGTCAGCCGTTCACTGCGCTGGTCGATTTCGCCCACACGCCGAACGCGTTGCAGCGAGCACTGCAGGCCGCTCGCGGCATGACCACCGGCCGTGTGATCGCCGTCTTCGGATCCGCTGGTCTTCGCGATCGGGAGAAACGCCGGCTGATGGCCGAGGTTGCCGCCCGGACGGCCGATCTGACCATCCTGACGGCCGAAGACCCGCGCACCGAGTCCCTCGAGGCCATTCTCTCGGAGATGGCTGCCGGTGCTTCGGCAGCGGGGGGCGAAGAGGGCCGCACCTTCTGGCGGGTCCCCGACCGAGGCGATGCGATCCTCTTCGCCGTCTCCCAAGCCCGGCCGGGTGATCTGGTCATCGCCTGCGGCAAGGGCCACGAGCAGTCGATGTGCTTCGGGGAGACCGAGAACCCTTGGGACGACAGGGTAGCGATGCGCGCTGCCCTGAGCGACCTATTGGGGGTCCAAGGGCCAGCCATGCCCCACCTGCCCACCCGCGCCTAGACGTCGGGCCATTCGCCCTGGCTGGCGACGGGTCCCCAAACGCGTTCCAATCCGGCGCTGAAGGACATCATGGTCGTATAATCCCTTGGCACGGATCGAGCCGATGCTCCCCCTTGGGTCCGAAGCCCTGGTCCCTGTCCTTCCTGGTGTGATCTCGTACGAAGCGCCCCTTCCCACAGACCCTTGCGGGGAAGGGGCGTGGGAGAGTTCGCCATGCCCTTCCTGAGTGACCTGTTGGGGCGGCAAGTCACGGATGTCGATGGGATGCCGGTGGGGCGGCTCGAGGACATCATTGCCAGTCCCCCCTCGCCCGGAGCCCACCCCCTCGTGGTGGCGCTTGTTGCCCGTCAGGGCGGCCGTCAGCGTGCACTTGTCATGGGCGACGTCGCCGCGCTCGCCGGCAAAGTCATTGTGCTGAACAAGAAGGCGGACGATCTTCAGAACCACCGCGCGGCCGAGACGGACCTGTACCTGGCGCGTGACGCGCTCGACAAGCAGATCATCGATGTCAATGGCGTGCGCGTCGTGAGGGTCAACGATCTCGAGCTGGCCCGCGTGAACCAGCAGTACTTCGTCGCCAACGTCGACACGGGTACGCTCGGACTGCTGCGCCGGTTGGGGCTGGCGCGCTTCGTCCCCCGGCCGCTGGCGCGGCGCATGGGAGCCTCGGGCGTCATCTCCTGGCACGCCATGGACTTGCTCCCTGGCGACCAGGCGATGCGCCTCAAGGTGAGCGGCGACAAGATCGCTGATCTTCACCCGGCCGATCTGGCCGAGATCATCAGCGACCTCAGCCGGCCGGAGAGCGCCCGGCTACTCGAATCGCTCGACGTCGGGTTGCTGGCCGACACGCTGGAGGAAGTCGAGCCGGACTTCCAGGCCAGTCTGGTCGAGGCCATGGCAGACGAGAAGGTCGCCGACGTGTTGGAGGAGATGGCGCCGGATGAGGCGGCTGACCTGCTGGCCGAACTGCCCCAGGGGCGGAGCCGGGAGATCCTGCGGCTGATGGAGGGCGACGAGGCGGCGGAGGTTCGCCATCTGCTGTCCTACCCTGAGGAGTCGGCCGGCGGGATCATGACCACAGACTACTTCACGGTCCGTCCCGGACTCAGCGCGCAGGAAGTGATTGCCCTGCTGCGCCAGCAGGCCAGCCCGGATGAGACGATCAACTACATCTATGTCACCAATCCTGAGAGTCAACTCATGGGCGTCTTCTCGCTGCAAGATCTGGTGTTGGTCCCGCCGAAGACGCCCGTCTCAGACTTCATGCACCATAAGTATGTCAGCGTCCTCCCGCTCGACAGCCAGGACAAGGTGGCTCAGCTGATCTCCAAGTACAACCTGTCGGCCATTCCTGTGATCGACGAGCAGACCCATCTGAAGGGTATCGTCACCGCCGACGACGCACTGGACAAGATCCTGCCGACGAAGTGGAAGAAGCGGCTGCCGCGGCTGTATCACTGAGCCGTGCGCCGCGTGAATAGCAGACGGCTATGACCCTCAACCAGCGAACCCGCCCCCTGCGCCTGCGTCTAGCGTTGCTGATCATGATCCTGGGACCCGGGATCATCACTGCCAACGTCGACAACGATG
>JAPLGR010000525.1 GCA_026390045.1 Chloroflexota bacterium
GGCAAGAGCAGGTAGTCGGACTCGAAGCAGCCATGCACATCTTCGCGGTCCGGGTAGGCCGAGCGCGGCACGCCGAAGATGCGGTACTCGATGTGTGTGCGATCCGATGTTAGCGTGGCGCTGGTCACCGTGATGGTAATACCCTCGCGTGTCTGGGAGACAGGCTCAGCGAGGACCCGAATGGGCCCGGATTGATCGACGATGCCGACACCCGGAATGTAGCCGAACAGCTGGCGCACCGCGGCGTACACGCGAGCCGGTCCGATGACCAAGGTGATGGCGAGGAGAGTGACGAGCAGAATGCCCAGCAGCATCCAGGCCGCACGGAACGACAGACGTCGTGTGAGCCGGAGGGTCCCGGGCCGACTGGCGGGCGATTGACTCGCGATGCGGTTCCACAAGGCCTCGACGAATTCCGAGCGCGGCGCCGGCAGATCGGTCGCTGCGCGAACCTTTTCCTCGAAGGACGATCGTGACGGACTATCCATTGCTGCCCCCCATCTGACCGCGCAAACGGCCCAGCAGGCGGAAGATGGCCTTCCGGGTCGCCTCTTCGCTCCGGTGCAGCATTGCCCCAATCTCGGCATAGCTCAGGCCGGCGACATACCGGAGGCGAACAAGCTCGAGCTCATCTTCAGGCAGAGCCCGTATCAGGCGGTCAAGCCGGCTGATCTCGTCTGCTGCGACAATCCCATCTAGCAGATCCGAGGCAGCCGCGGGGACCTCCGCGGTCTCTATGGGAACTTCCCGCGGGGATCTCCGATAGTGATCCCGAGCTGAGTTCCGGGCGATGGTGAACAACCAGGCGGCGAAGTGGCCGCGGTGCTTGTAGCGAGGCAGCTGCTCAAAGGCTTTGAGGAAGACCTGCGATGTCATGTCCTCTGCGATGCTCTGATCTCCCACCTGATGGAGAAGGTACTTGAATATGGCGTCCACCCACAGTAGGTATAGCTTCTTGAAGAGAGCCGGAGTCCTTTGCCCGTCGTGGGCCAACGCCTCTTCGTCTGCTGTGGACCAGCGCGTTTCGATCGCAGGAACGGACACGGATCCGGCCATGGCTTCCCTTGAGAGGGGAGGATTCAAAGCAGTTGCCCTATATGTATAACGCCAACTGCCTCGAAACCGGACAAAGCGCCAGCGAACAGCCTCCCGCCTTCCCAAGCCGGACGCTCAAGGCCCCTCTGGCGGTCCGAATGCCGCGATTGGGCCCTGGGCTTCAGATTTCAGCCTCATTCCGCCCACGACACCTGCCTTTCCCTCCGGGTTTCAAACGCCCCTTGACGGCAGCGTCCCAAAAGATGTCGCGAAACCGACGTACCTCTTCGTGTTGCCGGTCGCGTGGCTGGCTCAGGAGACTACCAGTACGGAGGTCGCCTATCGGGAGCGCCGGCAAAGGCTCATCTGCGGGGCCTGCGAACCTCGCCCGCGCCTTGACTGAAACGGGGATGGATAGCCGAGTGGCCCTGCGCTGCAAGCCGCCCACGATCCACAGAATGGCCCTCAAGCGTACGAGGACGCGTTGGCTGACTACTCTCGAGCGGCCGACTTCTTCCTGGCGCGAAAGGACCTCAGCGGCATCCTCGACTCGGAGAGACGGGTGAGCTTTCTGCATGAGTTGAGGATCCCACTGGAGGCGCCCCCAGACTCGGAGAAGGCCAAGCGGCTACAGACGATCCACTTCGCGGCGTCCCTCACGCACCGTGAATGGACTTGGTCCTCCGAGAAGAACGCTAGCGAACTGCTGTCTTACCTGGGCGATCCCGAGCCGGACGTACGTGCCTATGCCAGCCTGCGGCTGCGGGGGCTTTCGTTCTTTGCGCCGGAGGCCAAGAAGTGGCTGGTCGACTACTACCGCAAGTGCCTTTCGGCTGACGACGATCGGGCGCCTCTCGTCGGCCGCCACGTCGGGGACCTTCTGTTCATGGGGCCGGACGACGTCTTCCCGGCCGATCTCATCTGGCTCAAGCTTGGAAAGGATATCCCGAGGGTGTTCGTGAACTGCACGTGCGCCCATTGTGGAAGCCGGCTATGCCGTGGGCATGATTTGACCTGGGGATGTTACGTCGACCTGTCCTGGCCTCCGGGACTTCCGACATTGGCAACAACCAGCACGCCTGGATGATGTTGGAGGACGGAGCGTGCCACCGCAGCACGAACTTCTGCAATCACGAGCAGGCTGTTCAGAAGACGATGAGTCTCAAGCTCGAGATGCCGTCTCATCAGGGATCTGGGGGCTCGCTGTCGCCTTTCCGCACAACTCCCAGTCCGAAGCATCTACGTGAGGTCATGCAACTCGCCCTCACAGCGACCCCGGAGGGGCCAAACGCCCGCCAAAGGCACGCGCCGGCCTGGTTGAACCACGAAGGGGGAATGGCCGGGTTTCGGCCTTCTATGCGGTGGGCGCGGGCAGATCCGTCTGGTCTTCGGCCAAAGAATCCGCGGTATCGAGCCGATGCGGAGGGGATCCAGCGCAGGGAAGAGGACCCCGGCCTGCACGCGCGGAAATTGGCTCTTGCCTTGCGCATTAAGTTGCCGTATTGTGGAAAGAATACATCGCGGTCGCCGCACGGTCCAGCACGAGGCGGGTGGGGCCGACGCCACGGACCGCTGCTGCTCGCTGTCTCCAAGGACACTGCAGGTTGGCGGGGAGCGAGTTGCCATTGTCCGATCATGGGA
>JAPLGR010000600.1 GCA_026390045.1 Chloroflexota bacterium
GGCACGATCCCCACCGGCAGGCGTCAAGTCTGTCGGACATCATCCTGGGAGGGCAGGATGGGCTAGTGAACGTCCTGGGCGTCATCCTGGGAGTCGCGGCCGCAACCCATGACCCGCGGATCGTCCTGGTCGCCGGGCTGGCGGCCACCTTTGCCGAGTCGGTCTCCATGGGCGCGGTGGCGTACACCTCCACGCTGGCCGACGCCGACTACTACGATGCGGAGCGCGCCCGCGAGTTCCGCCACATTGCCAAAGTGCCGCGCCTGGAGAAGGAGGAAGTACGGGAGATCTACACCCGGAAGGGTTTCTCAGGTGACATGCTCGAGCACATCGTCTCGACCATCACTGCGAGTGAGGAAACGTGGGTGGCGGTCATGATGAACGAGGAGCATCAATTGAGCCCGGTTGACCGGCGGCACGCGGTTCGAGCGGCGCTGGTCGTCGGGCTTTCGGCGGTGGTGGGATCCCTCATCCCGCTGGCACCGTTCGCCGTCTTGCCGGTCGGGTCCAGCATGTGGGTGTCGGTGGCGGCGACAGCCCTCGTTCTGTTTGGCATCGGAGCATACAAGGCCCGCACGATGGTCGGGCACCCCGGGAAGAGCGGACTGGAGATGGCAATCATAGGGACGCTGAGCGCACTGGTTGGATATGCCGTTGGGGCCGTGTTCAAGATCCCTGCGACCCCGTAGCGGAAGGATGCCGAGCCATGATGAATCGGATAGTCCTCTTCTTCCTGCTTGTCGTCGCCTCGGCGCTGGCCATCTGCCTGGCGCTGCTCGGGCTTGAGACGCTACGCACTAACCTCTTGGGCTGGATCCTGCTTTGCCTGGGAACCGCCTATCCGGCCGGGATCCTGATTGACCACCACGCGCACCAGGAGCGATACCATGGCACGGTGGGGAGAGGCCGTAGCAGCGCAGAGGAAAGAGGGGACCTTTCCTTCTGGCTCATCCTGCCGGGATTCCTGACGGCCTTCTTCGCTCCCCCGCTCGAGTGGATGAACCTTGCGCCCATGCTTCCGCGGACGACGGCATGGCAGATCGTGGGAGTTGTGCTGTTCCTAGCAGGAGTGGCGCTGGTCGTCTGGGCTCGCTGGAGCCTGCGGGGTTCGTACACCACCCATCTCGCAGTTCAGGGTGGCCAGCCCTTGGTTGATGGCGGACCGTGCCGCATCGTGCGCCATCCCGGGTACAGCGGGCTGCTGCTGATGGCCCTGGGCATGGTGATCGGTTACTCGAGCGCGATCGGCATGGCCGCCGTTCCGATTCTCCTGTTCCCCGGATTGGCCTATCGCATCCAAGTCGAGGAACGGCTGCTCGCCGCCAAGTTCGGGGAGGCCTACACCGCGTACGCGCGGCGCACTCGGCGTCTCATTCCTGGATTGTGGTGAGGGAACGCCTCGGGGCAGCGCTCCGGACAAGTCTTTCGCGAGCAGCTGCCCTCCCCGAATGAGGGTGATCCATTTGGCGCCCCGGCAGATCGCCGGGCCAGGTGCGCATCAGACTCCGTTGGCCAGTTCCAATATGGCCTTGACATCCCTGATCTGGTGGTCAGAGATCCCCAGCGCCTGCAGCTCGTCGTGCTCGCCAGCGAATACACGCTGGCCAAGGCCTGAATGGCGCAACATCTTCAGGTCTTCTTCCAGAGGCGAGCCAATCCGGTCCTCGCGCACGATCTTGCCGTCGGCCATCACCAGCACGCGGCGCGTCTGGCGAGCGACGGCGGGATCGTGGGTCACGATGACGAAGGTGACACCCTGGGTTTGGTTCAGATCCTTGAGCAGGTTCATCAGATCCAGCCCGGCGTGCGTATCCAGGCTGCCTGTGGGTTCGTCCGCAAGGACCAGGGGCGGTTGGTTCGCCAGGGCGCGGGCGACCGCGACCCTCTGACGCTGCCCTCCGGACAACTGCCCCGGCAGGTGATTCAAGCGATCACCCATGTCGACCAGACCCAGCAGTTCCTCGGCGCGCCTCCGCCGCGCCTCGGCTCCGAGGTAGCCGGTCATGGGGATCTCCACATTCTCACGGGCGGTCAGCGTGGGCAGCAAGTTGTGCAGCTGGAACATGAACCCGACCGTCTTGGCCCTGAAGCCATCGATGTCGCGCAGCTCCGCCAGGTCCTGTCCGTTCACGCACACTCGTCCGCTGGTCGGAAGGTCGAGGGCGCCCAGGACATGCAGCAAGGTG
>JAPLGR010000319.1 GCA_026390045.1 Chloroflexota bacterium
GGCAGGTGCCACGCCGGCCGCAGAAGATCCCCCCGAACCACCTGAAGGTTCGCGTCTAGTCCCAGAGAACGCGCATTCGCCTGCAGGACATGGGCACGAAGCGCATCGTGATCGATGGCGATCGTGGGACCTTGAGCCGCCAGCGCCAGCGCATCGCCACCGATCCCGCAGCCAAGGTCGAATCGCGGCGCGTGCTCCGATAGTCTGTCGGCGTGGTACGCGGCCACGCGGTACCCGGTGGACTGCTCTAGGGCCTCACGCAGGAAGTACATCTCACTGGCACGGGGAAACTTGGAGAGTGCCCGTCGCCTCAGGACGGCCTGCTCAACGGCAACCCGCGCCAGCACATCGGGGAAGCGGCGACCGAGTCGCTGCGCGACAGCGAGGAAGGTCTCCTCGCCGGGCTCAAGCGACTCGGCGAGCGCAAGGGCTTCCTGACCGGGGCCGGAAACCAGCCAGCTGAGCGATTCGAGGCTCAGCACGTGCGCAGCTCAGGCACGGGCAGTGCGTGCCGGATCACGCCTCCGGCAGCTGGCGGGCGAGCTCGATGAGCTCCTTCCACTCCTCGAGGAAGAAGTGGAGCGTCACCGTCCCCAACTCGAGGTGGTACGTCGCCTCACCGTCGGGCTCGATCGCTTTCCAGGCGATGAAGTTCGCCGTCTCCGCAAGCGTGGACGTGGTGACATCCGGTTCACCGCTCATTGGATCACCTCATACAGTGCGAGATTGGAGGACATCCCAGAAGCCGCTTCGTCCCCCTCAATCGGAACGCTACCCACCGTCAAGTCCCGGCGTCAGATCGAACGGCTCACTCGGTCGACGGAGGTGCATCCTGGTCTGCATCTCGGCGTTGCCGCTTGGGCCACAGGCGAGGAAGCCGCGGTGGCGTCCAGGGCCGCATGGAGTCGATCGGCGGGTCCCACGGCGAGAGATCGACGAGCTTGCGGTAGGCATAGCGGGCGAGGAGCATCAGCGTGGCCATCGCCGGCGCCGAGAGCAGCAGCCCGATCACCCCGAAGAGAGTTGCCCCGACGATCGCACCGACCAGTATGATCACGGGGTGCAGGTTGAGCGATCCGCCGAGAATCCGCGGCACGAGCAGGTAGTCAACCAGCTGGTCAAGGATCGTGGTGCAGGCGATCACGACGAGCGCGAAGGCCACCGGCGTGAGGCCAAAGGGATTGGTGGGCTGGAAGAGTGCCACGAGGGCGGCGGCCGCACCGGCGGAGAACGGTCCCACGATCGGGACGAACTTCGCCACTCCCATCAGTGCGCCAAGGCCGATGGCGAAGCGCACGCCGAGGATGCTCATCAATACGGTCATCAACACGGCCATGACCAGTACGATCAGGAGCTGACCGCGCAGGAACGCATGCCAGATCCGAGCCAAGGCTGTCCGAAGGCGGGTGATGTCGTACTCGTACCGCGGGATGTTGATGCCGCGCCAGGAGGAACGCACGCGGTCGCGGTCAACCGTCAGGAAGTAGGACACCGCTAGGACGAAGATCAGGCCGGCGACGGACTCCACAGCCTGCGCAGCGCCGGTCGCCACCACCGTCGATGCCCGTGTGAAGAGCGGCTCGATCGCGCTCAGCCCGCGCTCCACCAGCGGAGCAACGTCCGCCGTGGCTAGCTCCAGCGTCCAGGGGCCAAGCACGATAGGCTCCGCGCTGAGCGCGGCCAGCTGGGCCGGCAGCCCTTCCAGCAGGTTCTGGAGCGTTACCAGCAGCGCCTGCAGCTGTTGGGCGACGGCCAGTCCTGCAGCCGTAGATCCCACGACCAACAGTGCCAGCCAGTAGAGGAAGATGATGTTGGTCGAGGCGGTCCACGAGAGGCGGGCGCGATGATGCAGCGCGCGGACAAACGGCAGGGACAGGTAGGAGACGATACCGGCAACGATGAGCAGCGGGACGATCGACTGAAAGCGGACAAGCAGCGCGGCGATGATCGCCAGGCTAGCCAGCGCCACAAGCGCCTTGGCCGTCGTGCTCCAGCGCGGGGACTGCGGATCAGCTCCCGCCACTGGATTGCTCCTTCTCCTCGGGAACAGCAAGGCTCTTTCGCCTTCGACTCCACGGCCACGCGATGCGAGCCGGACGAGCGGGAGGCGCTGCCGGCGGCTCCGGCCAGGGGTCAAGCACTGCTGTCTTGCGATAGAAGTAAGTGATCCACACGCGCAACATGGCGGTCACCGGTTGCGCCAGCAGCACTCCGGCAACTCCCGCCAAGCTTCCGCCCACCATCGCCGCCAAGAGCACGGTCAGCGGCCGCATCTTCAGCGAGGAGCCGAGGATGTTGGGGACCAGGATGTTGTTCTCAACCTGCTGGATGACCAGGAACACGCCGAGGACGATCGCGGCGAAGGCCACCGGGTGCAGGCCCCACCAATTCGAGCCCTGGAAGAAGGCGACGATGACCGAGATCACGCCGGCGACGAACGGCCCGAAGAACGGCACCACGTCGAGGACCCCGGCAAGGAGCCCGAGCACCAGTGCGAATCGCACGCCGAGAATAGCCAGCACCGCGGCCACGACCAATCCGAGAACCAGGCAGAGCACCAACTGCCCGCGCACAAACGCTCTCCAGACAAGCGTGGTCTCCTGAAGCAGGCGAAGGAAGTCGCGCCGGTAGTGCGGCGGTGCCCACACCGCCAGCCGCTCCTCTGCCCCATCGAGGTCCACCAGCATGTAGAAGGCCAGGATGACGACCATGGCGATGACGCCAACGGCTGAGGCGGCGGCTGAAGCCAGCGTCGCCAACAGGGTTCCGGTCTGCGAAAGGAAGGGCTGGAGGATCGAGGCCAGCGCGCTGACCAGCGGCTCGGCATTGATGCGCGACAGGTCGAAGACCCACGGGCCGATGACGATCTCAGCTTCAGCGATCCTCTGCAACTGATTCGGCAATTGATCGGAGAGCAGGATCAGATCCTCGATCAGGCCTCCAAGCTGCTGGCTGGCAGCCAACCCCAGCCCAGTGGCGCCTCCGCCAATCACGAGCAGGAGGACAACGAAGATGATCACAGCGCTGCCCAAGCGCGACAGCCCCGTCCGGCGCTTCACCCAGGTCAAGACCGGGGCGAGCATGTAGGCCAGCAGCATTCCCAGAAGGACAGGCAGCAACAGGCCGCGGGCGGAGAACAGCAACCCCGCTACCAGCAACAAGAGAACGATTGCGCCGACCAGACGAGTGCTCGGTCGCCAGGGAGGGGAATCGGTGGACACAGGTGCAGTCATGGGATCACGGTCTCACTTGGCGTTCAGGCCCGCGCCTCTGCCCACGGGATCAAGTGCATGGCACGACCCCATGATACACAGAATCCCGCAGGCCTATTCGATGGCCTGGGCGCTCCGAGCCTGCCCGGAGAAGCAAGCGAGGCTCCGGTGTCGGAGCCTCGCCTCTCAACCTATGATCGGTGGCGGTCACGAGAACCGCCGCGTCCACCGGAGCCGCCGGGACGCCCGCCACCTTCACCCGGCTTCCGGCTGGGGCGACGGTCGCGCTCCAGCGCCTCTTCCGGCGTCCAGCCCTCCAAGACAGCCTGCCGCGACAGCCGGATCTTGCCCTCGGGATCAATGGCCGTCACCATCACCGTTAGGTCGTCGCCGACCTTCGCCACATCCTCAACCTTCTCAATCCGTTCGCTGTCAAGCTGCGAGATATGGACCATCCCGTCGGTCCCCGGGAGGATCTGGACGAACGCGCCGAAGTCGGTGGTCCGCACCACACGTCCGGTGTAGATACGGCCGACGATTGGCACCTCGATCAGGCTCTCGACCATCTCGCGCGCCTTGGAGGCACTCTCGCCGTTGGTCGCGGCAATGAAGACTGAGCCGTCGTCCTCGATATCGATCGTCGCGCCCGTCTGCTCCTGGATCGAGCGGATGGTCTTCCCGCCCGGCCCGATGATGGCGCCGATCTTGTCGGGGTCGATCTTGATCACGGTCAGGCGCGGCGCGTGCGGCTTCAACTCCGGCCGCGGGGCGGCGATGCATGCCTGGATGGTCTCCAGGATCTTCAGCCGCGCGGCGCGCGCTTGCTGCAGCGCCTCGGCCATGATCGCCGGCGTGATGCCCTTGATCTTGATGTCCATCTGCAGGGCCGTGATGCCCGCCTGCGTGCCAGCAACCTTGAAGTCCATGTCCCCCAGGTGATCCTCGATCCCCTGGATATCGGTCAGGACGGCATACCGATCGCCTTCCTTGACCAGCCCCATGGCGATGCCGGCCTCCGGCGCCTTGATCGGCACGCCGGTATCAAGCAGTGCCAGCGTCGATCCGCAGACCGAGGCCATCGACGTCGAGCCGTTGGACGACAGCACCTCGGAGACCAGGCGCATCGTGTAGGGGAACTCCTCCATCGGCGGCAGGACGGGGACGAGGGCGCGCTCGGCCAGGGCGCCATGCCCGGTCTCGCGCCGCGACGTCCCGCGCAGCGGGCGCGTCTCGCCGGTCGAGAACGGAGGGAAGTTGTAGTGGTGTATGTAGCGCTTCTCGTTGACCGGAGACAGGCCGTCGAGCTCCTGGCGCTCGCGGGGCGTGCCCAGCGTCGCCAGCGTCAGCACCTGTGTCTCACCGCGCTGGAACAGCCCCGAACCGTGAGCCCGCGGGCTGAGATCCACCTCGGCGCTCAGCGGCCTCAGGTCGGTCAACCCGCGGCCGTCGACGCGCCGTCGGTCGTCGAGGATCAGTGAGCGCACTGCTTCCTTGTGCAGATCCTCAATGGCCGCGTCCACCTCTGCCTGCTCGAGCGCCCCATCCGCGGCTAAGGCCGCCACGGCCTCCGCCTTCAGCGCCTCGACGGCCTCGCCCACCTCAACCTTGGTCATCGGCCGGGCATGCAGGTCCTTCAGGCGCGAGCCCGCCCAGCTGCGGACGGCCGTCACCGCATCGGCAGACAGGGCATGAGGTGTGTAGGACAGCTTGGGCTTGCCGACGGCGGCGCGCATCTCGTCCTGCACGTCGATCAGCGGCCGCATTGCCTGATGTGCCTTCTCCAGCGCGGCGACCATGATGTCCTCGGCAACCTCGTTCGCGCCGCACTCCACCATCAGGATGGCATCGCGCGTCCCGGCCACACGCAGGTCAAAATCGGACTGGTCGATCTGCTGAAAGGTCGGGTTGACGATGAGCTTCCCGTCGATGCGGCCGATACGCACGGCCGCCACCGGCCCACCGAACGGCACATCGGAGATGGTCAGCGCGGCCGAGGCACCCACAATGCCGAGCATGTCGAGCGGGACCTCACCGTCGGACGACAGGGAATAGAGCACAACCTGGACGTCATTGCGGAGGTCCTTGGGGAAGAGCGGCCGGAGCGGTCGATCGGCGAGGCGGGCAGTGAGAATGGCGGCCTCGGATGGCCGGCCCTCGCGCCGGAAGAATGAACCGGGGATTCGGCCACCGGCGTACAACCGCTCCTCGTAGTCCACGGTGAGTGGGAAGAAATCGATCCCCTCGCGCGCCTGTCGACTCATGGTGGCCGCGGCGAACAGCAGGGTGTCCCCCTGGCGCACGGTGACCGCGCCGCCCGCCTGCGGCGCGAGCTTGCCTGTCTCGAGGGTCACGGTCTGGCCCTCGACGACGGCGGTGAATTGTCTGGACTGCAACATGGGATTCCCTTCCGCGCCGGGGCTGGCTCGGGTCAGGGACTGGAGACCGACCGTCAGGCGCAGGTCTGGCGGGCGCGCTCCAATTCCCAACCCGGTCTAGGTGCGCCGGCGTCTTGAGTGGGTAGCTCGGGCGGCCCGGCCTGGCCGGAGTGCCCGCCCTGCGGAAAACAAGACGAGCCGATGACCAGCCTGCACGTCATCCGCTCGTCGGGATCATCACCTACTTGCGGCGAATGCCGAGGCGATCCGTCAGCGCAAGGTAGGACTTGGCATCCTTGCGCTTCAGGTAGGCCAAGTGCCTTCGGCGCTGGCCGACCAGCTTCAACAGCCCGCGCCGCGACGACTCATCGGCGCTGTGAGCGCGCAGGTGGTCCGTCAGCTGGTCAATGCGCTTGGTCAGGATGGCAACCTGGACTTCGGGCGAACCGGTGTCCCCATCATGCCGGTGGTACTCGCCGATCAGTGCGGTCTTGGCTTCTTTGGAGAGTGTCACGACGTCTGCTCCTCTGCAGGTCACCCAGAGGGCAGTCTTTGGCAGCCACCCTCCGGTCAAGTCAGGGGCATTATACCAGCCGGCTTGGGGAGTGACAAGGTTCGCTTCCCGCCCAGAGGTTGGGCGGGCACCGCTGGTTGCGGCCCCCTCCGGGCGTGCTTTGCCGTCCGGGTTACAATCCGGTGGCAAGCCCGGCCAAAGATGGCTTGGCCACCGGAGGCAAGGGATCGACCGACGGCACGTCGAACAGAAGGAGTCGGTCGGGACCTCACCGCATGCGCCTGACGATCGTCAATCAGTTCTACCTGCCCGATCTCAGCCCGACGGCGCACCTGGCCGCCTCGCTGGCCGAGCATCGCGCCGCGCGGGGTGACCAGGTTACGGTCGTCGCCGGGAGTGGAGCTTACGCGGCCGCTCCCGCTGCTGGTGCCCCTCGCAACCGAGGCAGCGCGCGGCTGCGTCGCATCTGGACTCCATCGCTTGGGAAACGCAGCGCGCTGCGGCGGGCCACGGACTATGCGATCTTCTTCGCTCAGGCAAAGTGGACGCTTCTGACGCTCCCCCGGCAGGATGTGATCCTGCTCATGACCACCCCACCCTACATCGCACTGACCGGCATCGTGCACCAATGGCTGCATCGCCGAACACGGCTCATCCTGTGGAGCATGGACTGCTATCCGGAAACGCTTGAGCGCGCAGGCATCCTTCGAGAGGGAGGCCTTGTCAGCCGGCTGCTACGCGGCGCGAACCATTGGCTCTACCGCAGGCTGGAGAGGGTCGTCTGTCTTGACGAGGCAATGCGCTCCATGCTGGAGCAGGCATATGGGGTGAAGGGGCATCCTCAGCTTGACGTCATCCCCAATTGGGAGCCTGCCGCCCTCTTTCCGGCCGGCCGGAAGCCGTCTGTCTGGGAAGGCGTGGAGCGGCTGAGTCTCGAGGGCCGGCAGGTGGTGCTCTACACCGGGAACGCCGGTGCCGGTCACCGGTTTGAGACCATCCTCGCCGCGGGCAAGATGCTGCCCGCTTCGGAATTCGCGTTCCTGTTTGTCGGAGGCGGATCCGCATGGCCGGCGCTGCAGACCGCAAAGGATTCGATGGGGCTGGAGCACTTCATCATTGAAGGCTACGTCCCAGAAGGCGAGACGCCCTCAGTACTCGCCGCCGCCGACGTGGCCCTGATCACGCTGCGGGACGAGATGCTCGGCGTGATGAGCCCCAGCAAGCTGCACAGCGCCCTGGCGATGCGTCTGCCCATCCTGTACATCGGCCCGGCCGGAGGCAACGTTCACGAGGCCATTGACCGATTCGGCTGTGGCGTCAGCCTGCGCCATGGGGATGTGGAGGGCGCGGTGGCGTTTCTCACCCGCCTGAAGGATGACCCGGCCGCTCGTCGACAGTATGCCAGCCGGGCTCGCCAGGCCTTTGAGACAGCCTACAACGACCGCGTGGCGCTGGCCCAGTTCGACTCGCTGCTCGACGGCTGACCCCCTCACTTCAACTGAGCGCGCATCCTGCGATTGCAGCATTGGAGGGCGCCATCGCCTCGCGCGGCCACGCGCGTGTGCAGTGACTTCCTCGCCACGGGAAGGATACGCAGCCTCACGAGGATCTCTTGCCCACGCCACGCGAGGAGAGGGCCGCCGTTAGCCGCTCGCGCTGAGGCGGCGGCAGGCTGGGAAGGAGGGAGCGAGCAAGACGCTCGATCCCCGGATAGTCAGCTTCGATTTCCTCCAAGAGGAATCGGGTGGTTTCCGCCG
Source organism: Chloroflexota bacterium (assembly GCA_026390045.1). Classification (GTDB taxonomy): domain Bacteria; phylum Chloroflexota; class Anaerolineae; order Anaerolineales; family E44-bin32; genus DYJB01. The sequence goes on from JAPLGR010000319.1 coordinate 7,859, forward strand.
GACTGCGTACGGCCAGCGTCTTGAGCAGATCGGCAAGGGCGCTGCGGGCATCGCCGCGAACGGGCCGCGGCAGGCCGGCGAGGGCCTCGAAGGCGCGGTGCATGTCCTCCAATTCAGGCATCTCCAGCCCGGCCTCAAGCGCCCTCAGGCCCAGAGCGTGCAGGACGCTGCGTGACGAGGCCAGCCAGCGTCCTATCTGATCGACATACACCCTCCCGGACAACCGCCTCCAGCTGAGGAAAGCGCGATCCACGACCGCCGTCATCACGGGCGGATCATCCAGACCGGCCGCGCGACGTTCAACCCATTCAGCCACGCGTGTATCGCCGAAGCCGGACACAGTCCAGCAAGCCAGGATGCGCGTCTCACGCAGATCCGCGTCCCACAGTGCATCTGCAGCCGGCCAGCCGCTCTCCGGGTGCTCGGCTGCCTGCTTCTGCAGTCCCATGCCCATCGCGCGCAAGACCGGCGCGGGCACGGCGAGGCTTCTTCCTTGCTTCTCTTCGACCAGGGCGGCGGATGGGCGCCGCGCCCTCTCGGCATAGAAGTCCAGGACGTCCAGCGCGGATCGCGTCAGCTCGGCCGGGGCGCCAAAGAGACTCTCCAGATGCTCAACTTCGCGCCCAAGTCGATCGAGATCGATGGCTGGCACTTCAGGCGGACTCAATACGAGCGGGCGAAGATCGCGCGCTGAGCGGCGGGTGCACCACAGTGGATGCACGTACCCTTCCCGCCCGGCTGATCCAGCGGTATGCAGCGGGTTGACGCGCGCGTGTCTTCCTTGATCTGTGCTTCGCACGCGGGCTGCTCGCACCACCAGGCCTCCGCCCATCCATCCTGCACGACCTGTTTGAACTCGTCGTAGTTGGCCGGGGCATGCGTGTGATCGCGGCGGAATGCCTCTGCGCGCTGGAAGAGCGAGTGGTGGATCTCATCCAGTGTCTGCTGGACGACGCCAGCCAACCCGGCAAGCGGAGTCGGGCGCTTCCCCTCCCGCCCGGGAACATCACGCCGCGCCAACACGACCTGCTGCCGGGCGATGTCCTTCGGCCCGATCTCAATCCGCAGCGGCACACCGCGCATCTCCCAGTCGTTGAACTTGAATCCCGGGGTCATGCCTTCGCGCCGGTCCACGTGCACGCGCAGGCCCGGGAGATCGGCCGTTAGCTGGTCGATGGCCTGCATGACGGCGGCACGCTCGGCATCGTCCTTGTAGATCGGCACGACCACCACCTGGTAGGGCGCCAGGCGCGGCGGGAGAATCAAACCCTGGTCGTCTCCATGGACCATGATGATGGCGCCGATGAAACGCGTCGAGAGCCCCCAGGAAGACGTCCAGCAGTACTGCAGCTGGTTGTCGCGGTCGAGATAGCGGACCTCAAACGCCCGGGCGAAGTTGTCACCCAGATTGTGCGACGTACCTGCCTGCAGCGCCCGGGTGTCCCCCATCATGGCTTCGATCGAA
>JAPLGR010000706.1 GCA_026390045.1 Chloroflexota bacterium
GTTCGAAGGAGATCTGTCTGCCGCTCGCGACCGATTGGCTGCGGCGTACGGCCCCGGCCACTCCTGGAGCCCGAGCCGGCTCGAGGCGTACGGCACCTGCCCGCACTGGTACTTCGTCTCGCAGGTGCTTGGCCTGGAAGCCCGCGAGCCTCCCGAGCTTGGCCTGAACCCCCAGCAGCTGGGCACGCTGCTGCATGCCATCCTCGAGCAGGCGTTTCGCGAGGCAAGCGATCCCACCGACGCGGACGCCGTGGTCGCGGCTCTCAACGAGGCCGCCCGCGTGCGCTTTGCCGAGGCCCCGCAGGTTCATGCCTTCCGTCCCTCACCCCTGTGGGCAATGGAGCAGGAGCACCTGCTCGAGCGCCTGACAGAGACCGTGCGCGAGCTCATCGCGCTTGGAGGCGGATGGAAGCCAAGAGCCCTGGAGGTCGCCTTCGGACTGAAGGACGCGCCGACGCTCGAGCTCGAGATTGATGGCGAACCCGTGCTCCTGCGCGGCGTGATCGACAGGGTAGACGTCAACAGCGCCGGCGAGCTGCGCGTGATGGACTACAAGACCGGAGCCAGCCATCTTGGATCCCAGGATCTCGTTGACGGCCGCCGCCTGCAGCTCCCGCTCTATGCGCTTGCGGCCCGCGACGCGCTGGGGTTGGGCAAGCCGGCAGAAGGCCTGTATTGGGCCATCCTGGCAGCCGAAGCCGGGCCGCTCAAGCTGTCCCGCTTCGTGCAAGAGACCGAGGGTGTGACGCTGCGCGGCCCGGACGGAGCAGCCCAGGTTGCGCTGGCGCACGTCCGCCGCATCTTGGCCGGCGTCCGCTCAGGCGCATTCCAGCCCGAGCCACCGCGTGGCGGCTGTCCGGAATACTGCGCGGCGGCCGCGTGGTGCTGGCGCTACGCGCCGTCGCTGTGGTGACAGGTAGCGCAGAGATGATGGTCTGTGACGCGTCCCTGCAAGTCCAACGACCTGCGCTGTGCCTTCCCACTTGCGCGCGGACGCGGGACGCCCAGGTGAGGCAATGAGCGTCGACCTGTCGGACCTCACCGCCCAGCAGCAGCACGCCGCCCGCATTCGCGGCCGGGATGTCATCGTCACTGCTGGCGCCGGGTCGGGCAAGACCCGCACGCTCGTGGCGCGCTACCTGTCACTGCTTGAGGACGGCTGCTCGCCGCGCCAGATCCTGGCCATCACCTTCACCGAGAAGGCGGCGCGTGAGATGCGCAACCGCGCCCGGCGCATCGTCCGCGCCCGCGCGGAAGCCTCCACCACACCTCCTGAGCGCGCCACATGGACGGCGCTTGTGGCTGGGATGGACGGCGCCCGCATTGGCACGATCCATAGCTTCTGCGCCGAGGTGCTGCGCGCCTTCCCCGCACAGGCCGGGGTAGATCCGGAGTTCGAGGTCGTCGAAGAAGGTGTGTCGGCAATGCTGCGCCAGCAGGCGGTCGATCAGGCGCTCGCCTGGGCGGTGCAATCGCCGGATGCCGCGCCGCTCTTCGCCTCCTTCAGCCCGCGGGCTCTCGAACGCGTGCTCTCGTTCCTCCTTGAGCGCCGTCTGGACGTGCAGGCAGCAATCACCGCGGACACCGGCGACAGTGGCCGCTGGCGGGAGGCTGTCCTCCTCCGCCTGCAGGCCTGGATCGATTCGCCTGAAGTTGCTGCTCCGGTTGCCGACCTGCAGCGCATGGCCGACGATGGGAGCCTGCTGCAGGATGCGGGTCCCAAGCTCGCTGATCAGGTCACCGCTTTCCTCACGGACTGGCAGGCCATCCACACTGCGCTGGCTGCCAGCGACGCTTTCGCAGCCGCTACGCTGCTCTTCGGCCTGCGGCGCAACCGCATGAGCCTGCAGGCCGGCAAGAAGACCAGCCAGGCCAGGGCCTGCCTGAGTTCCCTCCGCGATTCCTACACCGCCCACATTGCCCCCTGGCTTGGTGGAGACGACCCCAAGGACGCCCCTCCTGACCCTGCGGCCGAAACAGCTTTCTCCGCGGATCTGCCTCGCCTGGCGTCGCTCTTCGGCCAAGCGCAGGCCGCCTACCGGCAGAGCCTGGATGAGCGCTTCGCCCTCGACTTCGATGATCTCGAGCAGAAGGCCCTCGATCTGCTCCGCATCCCGGACGTGCGTCACAAGTGGCAAGTGGAGCTCTCGGCCATCCTTGTGGACGAGTTCCAGGACACCAACGCGCGCCAGCGTGACATCGTCGACGCGCTCCTGGGTGATACGGCCGGGCGGGTATTGGTCGTCGGGGATGCGCGCCAGAGCATCTACCGCTTCCGCGGCGCTGACGTCACCGTCTTCCGCAGCATGGGCAAGTCGATCACGGCGCGTGGCGGTGAGTCTGTCGAGCTTGACCTGACCTTCCGCGCCCACGAGGGTCTGCTTCGCACACTGGATCCGCTCCTCGGGCCGATCATGGGGCAGCGCGATGATCCCGACCGCCCCTTTGCCGTGCCGTACACGCCGATAACCGCGCATCGCCCCGAGCCCTGCGCCGGGGTGGGGAGCCCGTTCGTTGAGCTGGTTGTTGGGGTGGGGGACAATGCTGAGGCGGCACGGCCGCATGCAGCCCGGGCTCTCGTCCGGCGGCTGATCGAGCTCCGCCAGGAAGGCCAGCTTTCCTCCTGGGAGGATGTGGCGCTCCTCTTGCGCGCCTCGACCGGCTTCGCCCCCTATGTGGATGCCCTCGAAGACGCTGGCATCCCCTTTGTGACCGTCGCCGGGCGGGGCTTCTATGACCGTCCCGAGGTTCGCGATCTGCTCAACATGCTACAGGCGCTTGCCACGCCCTGGGACGACTTGGCATTGGCCGGGCTCCTACGATCGCCGGCGTTCGGCATGACCGATGCTGCCCTGTACCAGCTGCGTGCAGGTAGTGGCGAGCTCAGGTCCATCCGCTCGGCGCTGCTGGGCGATCTCAGCGCGCTGGATTCCCCCGATCAG
>JAPLGR010000725.1 GCA_026390045.1 Chloroflexota bacterium
GAGGCGGCTGGGGTGGGTCCAGATTACGCGCCGATTATCCCCCCGAGGTGGGCCCGTTTTGCTCGCCGATTACCAGCGGATGCGCAGCCCGTCGCCCCGGGCGTAACTTTGTGCGAAAATCTTCGGAAAAACGTCTTTTCTCTCAAGTGCGTCGCGTGGGCGGGACGACGGGCGGGGACCATGAAGTCTGGCAGCCTGGGCGGGTTGCTCTGGACCGAGCACCCAGGCCGCCGGCCTCACATGGAGACCCTGTTCTATGCCAAAGTACTTCCTTCCGCAACCCCAGCGCGTGCGACGGATCGAAAAGTCCTTCGCCTGGATCGACCATCGGTTGCTGCGCCACGGCTTCCTGCCGGTGATGACGCACGAAGACCAGAGCCTCTACCTCTTCTTGGCCCTGGCCGCGGATCGCAACGGCGTGAGCTTCTACCGCAAGGAGAAGATCTGCGAGTGCCTGGGCCTGGACTTCCAGCAGTTCGAGGTGGCCAAGGATCGATTGATCGGACTGAAGCTCATCGCCTTCCAGCCCTACAGCGTTCTGTCCCCCAACGGCTTCTACCAGGTGCTACCGGTGGACGGTCAGCCGCCAGACTTCGTGGTGGACGTCTCGAAGCTCCTGACTCTGAGATCCGTGTAATCCCAATGAACCCTTTCGATCAGGGCATAGGCGGCGACCTCGACCCTGAGGCTTGGCCTCGCATAGAAGACTGCCGCGCCCTGGCCTTTCTCAGAAGGCCGCGTATGAGCTGGTGGGAGACCCCGCAAGGGGAACGCTCCGGATCACCCATGAGGTTGCGGGCTGAGATCGTGCCGGGAAGCCCCGGTTGACCTGGATAAGGACCCAAGACATGCAGACCTCTTTCACGCGATTCTGCGGCATCGACGTCGGCAAAGACAAGCACGTCGCCTGCGTCATCGAAGCCAACGGCCAGATGGTCCTCCGATCTCAGTCCTTTCTCAACGACGCCGCGGGCTATCAGCAGATCCTCGCTCGGCTCCAGCAGGCCGGCGGACCGGCCCGGGTCTTGGTCGGCATGGAAGCCACCGGGCACTACTGGTATGCCCTGCACGACTTCCTGACCCGTCAGGGCTACCGGGTCGCCGTGCTCAATCCCATCCAGACCGCCCAGCAGGCACGGCAGGGCATCCGAAAGAGCAAGACCGATCGGCTGGACGCCCACCACATCGCCACCCTGCTCAAGAATGGGGAGTACCGGCCGGCCTTGGTTCCCGGCGAACTGGCCATGACCTGTCGGCAGCTGGCTCGCCTGCGATACGCCCTGATCCGACAGTCCTCCCGGCTGAAGCAGTTGGTCGAGTGACGTTCTGGCGATGGATCCGCAGAGAGTAGTGGACACGATCCGCTCGGCCTCTCGGGGCAAGTTCGCTGCGGCAAAGGCCCAGGAGGTTCTCTCGGCCGCCCAGAACTCTGTCGGAATGAAGCGGGCCCTCGATGGTGCCCGCATCAGCATCCGGACACTCCTGACCACCTTGGACGCCTGGCGGCCCATTCGCCAGCACCTGGAAGCTGAGATGGAAGCCTTGGCCGATCAGCTGCCCCGGTACATCCTGACGCTCCCCGGAGCCACCTGCTTGTCGGCAGTCAGTCTCTACGGCGAGACCGATCCCATCGACCACTTCACTGCCAGCGACCAACTGGTGGCCTTCGCCGGCCTGGATCCTGTGGTCTTCCAGACCGGACAATACGAGGCACCCCACCGACACCTCTCCAAACGCGGATCACCAGTTCTCCGCCAGACGCTCTGGCTGATGGCCCATGCCGCTATCCGTCAGGAAAGCTCCCTTCGGGACTTCTTCCTCCGAAAGCGACAGCAGGGACTCCACTACCTGGCCGCCGTCACAGCCGCTGCTGCGAAGCTCTGCCGTATCAGCTGGCGTGTTCTCACCGACCAACGCGACTACGTTCCGGAAGCCTGCCCGGCCAAGTCCTGAGGAATACTTACATGACGAAAAGCAACCACACAAATGCTTCCGATTCGCACTTGACTGCCCATAGCTGGTCTTCTATGAGAACGGGCAGCGTGTCAAGACGGAATCTTCGCAGTGGTTTCCTGCGCGGAAACGGTTCAACCTGATACCATCCCCGATGTTATCCACGGTCTTGCGGAGCGGCCCGCAAGGAGCCGGCGCAGCAAGACGGTGGATAACTCGGCGGCGCTTGGCGATGCGCCTGTTGATACTATGCCGGTTAGCGGTCTAGACGCCACGATGCGGTCACGGTCGGTTCAACCTTTCCCGAACAGGGACCATAGAAGATCACCGGCCCGCATCGAGGCTCCTGTGCAGAGGTCTGAGAGAACATCGCCCCACGAGGGCTCCGTATCAGGTCGATCGGTCACAGGAATCCGGCGTCCGGGTCGCCCAGGAGACCACCGGATGAATCCCAACGCAAAGGAGGTGCCATTCCAGGAACAGTACACGCTCTTTGTCGGGTTTGACTGGGCCAGCGATCACCATGATGCGGTAGCGGTGGACGCCTCTGGACAGGTGGTGCTGGAGCTGACGCTGGAGGACACAGCCGAAGGATGGGCCATCTTGCGGCAGAAGCTTATCGAACGGGTCGGTCCGAACTTGTCCAAGGCCGCCGTGGCAGTGGAGACGTGCAACGGACCGGCCGTCGAACGGCTGCTGGAGATGGGCTGCCGGGTCTATCCGCTCAATCCCAAGGCCGCTCAGCGGTATCGGGAACGCAAGGCGCCTGTCGGAGGCAAGTCGGATCGGCTCGATGCCTGGAGCTTCGCCGACGCCTTGCGGACGGATGGCCACGGCTGGCGATGCCTGGTCAGCGATGATCCACTGACCCAGGAGTTGCGCATCCTCTGCCGTGATGAAGTCCAGCTGATCCAACAGCGTACGGCCCTGGTGGTTCAGCTGCGGGCAGCCCTTCACGAGTACTACCCGGCAGCCCTGGAGGCGTTCGACGACTGGCTGAGCGATGCATCCTGGGCCTTTGTGGAGGCCTTCCCAACCCCTCAGGCCCTGGTAAAGGCCGGCAGACGGCGGTGGGAGAAGTTCCTGCACGTTCACAAGCTCTACCGGCCCGAGACGTATGCGCATCGTCTGGAGATCTTCGCGCGGGCCGATCAGTTCGCCGGCCCCCCGGCCGTCACCAGCGCCAAGAGCCGGCTGGTGGTGGCCCTCACGGCTCAGTTACGGGTGCTAGCCAAGCAGCTTCAGGGATACCGCCGGACCATCGACGAACTGTTCGCCCGACACCCGGACCATGACATCTTTGGCTCTCTGCCAGGGGCGGGCCCGAAGCTCGCGCCACGACTTCTGTCGGAGGTGGGCGACAATCGTCAGCGATTTGAGGACGCGCAAGCGATTCAGTGCTTTGCCGGCTCGGCTCCCGTGACCGAGGAATCCGGGAAGAAGCGGCGGGTTCACTTCCGCAGAGGCTGCAATAAGCACCTGCGGACCGCCACGCACCTCTGGGCCAACCTCAGCCGGGAGACGTGCGCCTGGGCTCAGGCCTATTACCAACATAAGAAGGACCAAGGCATGTCACACGCCTGTGCCTTACGTTGCTTGGCCCAGCGATGGCTCAAGATTCTCTGGAAGATGTGGCAGACTCGGACAACCTACGACGAAGCGCTTCACACTCAGAACCAGATCAAGCACGGCTCCTGGGTGCTGGCCTTGACCTGAGGAGGCAGCCCGTTGAAAACTTCTTCAAAATCGCCCTTGCAGGCAGAGAGAACATCTTCTATCTGCGGCTCACTGCCCGGACGACCCAGGCAGGTCCGAACATGGCATCGGAAGCCGCGGCGGCATATTCTCCGGGAGTAGGGTCAAGACGGCCCCTTGGCCGTCCCGCCCAAATGGTCGTGGGATGCTCGCCGGGCTATCTCCGTTCCATGACGCAGGAACCATCTTCGGTTCTTTCTGTGAGGGGCGCTACTTGCTGGTTGTTGTGAACACGCCCTTGCTCTTCTGGTCCTCGCCGCGAACCAGGAAGTACCTCTCCAGGAAAGCCTCGAGGTCGCAGTCGAGCAGGTTGAGTGCCGATCGGCACGGCTCCTCGCTGTGCTGATTGCGCATGTCCTCACGGAGAACGCCTCGCAACTCGTCGAGAACGTGCGGCGACGGCGTCCGGCCCTGTTCCAACTGGCGTCGCAGGATCGTGCAAAGGTTCGTCTCGCGCAGGTGGCAGGCGTACGACAGGGCCCGCTGTCGCCAGGAGGCCAGTTCCTCCAGTTGCTTTGTCAACGGTCCGGCGAGCGGTGAGGCCAGCTTCGCCGGAAGCGGCCCGCCGATATCAATGGCCC
>JAPLGR010000083.1 GCA_026390045.1 Chloroflexota bacterium
GGAGAGGTCAGCACGTAGTCGAACATCGGCAGGCCGAACGAAGCCAGGTGCGCTGCATCACCGGTCAGGATCTCCGCCGCCAGCGTGTCCGCTTCCCGATCGATGGCTTGCCGCTCCTGTGCCACCAATGAGCGGGCCAGATCAGCATACTCGGGATTCAACTCGATTCCGACGGAGTTCCTGCCTGTCCGGAGGCTGGCGATGATGGTTGACCCGGTTCCCACCATCGGATCGAGGACCCATCCGCCGGACTTAGTGAAGAAGGAGATGAAGTCCTGGGCCAGCGTCTCCGGGAACTTGCCGGGATGACGCAGGACATCCTTCTTCCGGCGGGGCGGGTCGTGCACGAACCAGGACTTCTGGAACTTAAGCCAGTCGCGCGGCGACAGATCATTGAGCCGATTGCGGATGGGGCGCTTGGCGGGCATGGGTCAACCTGACTCAGGGACTAGGGTTGCAGTGGCGGCGGGTTGCAGGTCCGTCACAGCCAGCGATGTGACCGACACCGTGGTCTGTCCCTGGCTGGCCGATCGGACGAAGATTCCGAGACCTCCCGAAATCAGTTGCGAATCGCGTGATTGCAGAACCTCCAGACCGTTGACGAAGAAGGTGAAGGTCTGGCCACGGGCAAGGACCGCGAGATGGTTCTCGGCGGGGGAACCGGGGATAGCACTGGATACATCTGCAGGCCCGGCAAGGACGGCCGCGCCTGTCCCAAGGACGCGCGTCATGCGGGCAGCGCCACCGCAGCTCAGCGTGTAGCGGTAGTGATCTTCCAGCGGGCTGACACGGAAGAGCAGACCGACCTCATCCTCAGCATCGCACAGCTCAGCGCGGATCGTGGCCTCAAACAGGTAGTCCGCCACTGGCGGGATGGGGACCAGGACGTAGCGAGAAGCACCGGGCCGGCTTACGGCGATGACGAGTGATCCTCTTGAGAGGCTGGCAGCCCCATCCGCATCGGTGCTCAGGAGCCAGCCCTCATCTGAAGTGAAACTTGCCTGGAACAGAAGCGGTCCTGCCCCGGCGGTCATTCCCGGCGAGGTTGTCGGGCTGGCAAGTGGGGTTACCGTGGCCGTGGGGACCAGCGTGGGAAAGGCGATGGTTGGCGTGAGGGATGGGAGCTCGGTGGGCCCCGCGGTGGGGGACGCGGGCGGAGCTGAGCCGCAGCCGCTCAGCAGAATGGTGCATATCAGGAGAAGCGATCGAGTGCAGGTCATCGTTGGAGGCATCCCCTCGTATCTTACCGAAGGACGGCAGAGCCGACAAAGGCCGGCAGGCACCCGGGGAGGTGCCTGCCGCGTGGGTGTAGCCGGGCGTGCTGCCTAGGATCAGGGATACCAGGCAGCGAAGTCGTCGAAGGTCACTGTCAGCGTGGCGGAGTCAACGGCGCTTGCGTAGAGGCCGAACGTGCCCGAGGCGTATGAGGTGTCCTCCACCTGTCCGATCAGCTTGCCGTTGGCAAACACATAGAGCTCGGAGCTCTTGGCCAGCAGCCCCATGCGGTTGGTGACGTTCGGCCCCTGGGTGATCTCCGGCGAGGCCGTCCACTCGATCAGTATCTCGGGCGCCGCGTTGCTGATGAAACGTCGCAGTCTGAAGGAGCCTTCGCAGGAGAACTCGAGCGCGTAGGCCTGGTCGAAACTGGATCCATTGACGCGAACCGAGAAGCCGGCGGCGTCCTTACCGGAACAGGTGCCCACAGTCGCGCTCACTTCGGCATACGAGTCCCCGGCCTGCTGGTCGGTGGTACTCCACCAGATGTAGCCGTCGGCTTTGTTGTCGGTGGCGCTCAGGCGCCCGGACTCCGTCTCGTTGGTCGCCGAGCCGGGATCATCGGGTCCCACCCACTTGTAGGCCAAGCTGAAGTTGTCTGTGTAGTCCGGCGCCGCAAGATTGAGGCCCGTCCGCGGGTCATCGGGGGCTAGCGGGGGCGGCGTGGGAGAGGGGCTGCCGCCGGGCGTTGGCGTTTCCGTGGGTGTCTCCGTGGGCGGGACGGCCTGCGTGGCGCTGGGCAGCGTTGTTGGGCTGGGGGGCGGCGTGATGCTGGACGGCAGCGTGGGGGCAGCCGTCAGTGTTGCAGCCACCTGTGTGGCCAGCACATTCGGTGGCAGCTCCTGAGCCGCCCGGTTGCAGCCGGCGAGTATCACAGAAGTCAGCACCACGCAGGCGATCTTCAGTCGTGTCATAAGCCGTATGGGAGCTCCCAAGAAGCGAAATCGTAGAACCACGCCTTGAGATTATACGTCTGCGAGGCTTTGACGTACAAGGCGAAAGTGCCGCCCGGATACTGGTGAGGCGAATCGTAGGACTCGCCGACCATCTCGCCGTTGATGAAAAAGTAGAACTGCCCGAGATGGTCCCAGACCCCCAGACGGTTGGTGGCATCCTTGCCCGTCTGGATCGCATCGGAGGCGGTCCACTCGATGTACTCCTGCGGCATCTTGCCGACGCGGTGCTTCATGAAGCGCCAGGCGCCATCACAAGATACCTCGAGGGCGTAGCCGCCGGCGGCGGTCTCGGGGCTGGAGTGGATCACAAAACCCACGGCGTCCTTGCCGGCGCAGTCGCCGTTCGTGGTGCTGACCTCGGCGTAGACCAGGTCCGACTGCTTGACCGAGTACGACCACCAGCTGTAGAGCTCCTCGGGTTCGTAGTCCAGTCCCCACAGCCGGCCGTCGGCGACGCCGTACGCGGCACGGCCCGGCGTGTCATAGTCAAACCACTTCTCGGGGACCTCGAAGTAGTCGTAGTAGTCAGGATCCGCAAGGTCGAGGATGGCGCGCGGGTCGTTCTCGTCAGTAATATGGAAGGGCGTCGGGGTGGAATGCACCTCGAGGCGCTGAACTTCTGCAGCGGTCGGCTCGACGCCTGGCTCGAGCGTTGGGACGTCCCCGGTTTGCTCGGCCTGTTCGGCGCCGGGAGCCGTGCCGCTTTCGGCACCCGTGTTGAAGACGTTGGCAACGGTGCTGCAGGCGAGCGAACCTGCCAAGAGCAGTGCAATCGTCAGCATGAACACACGCGAGCGAGTCATTCTGCACCAAACAGTTTCTTCACATCAGCATCCTTGTTCATTGTTCGTGTCGGCCATTATCCAGTCCAACACGTTTTGAGTTTCCTCGCCGCTAAGCGACTTCTCCTCATAGCCCAGAGCCTTACGCGCTCTCTTAGTCGCGTCTTCCATGTCGGCAAGGATTTTGGCCTCCATGTTCCCAGTCGCCAGCGCACTAAAGGCCATGCCCTGTATCAACTTTCGAACACGTGCCTTCGAGACTTCCTCTACCGTTACCGTCATGTTGTATCCCTCCTCTGTCCTAGCTGGATAAAGGGGCGAGTGGGACTTCCACGCCACCCGGAAGAACGATGGTGTAGTCATTGGCGGACGTGTCATCGGGGATAGCGAAGATCCACTTGATCGTGCCTGCATCCCCATTCCGCGGGTAGTCCACGATCCCCCAATAGATGCGGGACCCACGCGTCATGTGAACCGGACCCCTCTCGTGCCCGGCGAGGGTCACCAAACCCGCGCCCTGGACGCGTCTCGCGCACGACCCAATCCCTCCGGCGGGATACCGGGTCATGGCCACTATAGCATCCCCTCGAGGTCCCGAGGGTATAATCCGATAGTACTGGTCGAGTAAGCAGAGCGTGGGACCGCCTGAGGTCCCACGCCCGTTGGAGGCAATGATGGAGTATCGACGGATGGGCGGGACGGGCCTGAGACTCAGCGAGATCTCGCTGGGGGCCTGGGTGACGTTCGGCGACCAGATCGACGATCGGACGGCGTCCGACATCCTGCACGCGGCATACGACCACGGAATCAACTTCTTCGACAACGCCGACATCTATGCGCGCGGCCGGGCGGAGATCGTGATGGGCCAGGCCATACGCGACCTTCCACGCGAGTCTCTGGTCCTGTCGAGCAAGGTCTTCTGGCAGACGATGGAGGGTCCGAACGGAAAGGGGCTGTCGCGCAAGCATGTGATGGAGTCTTGCCACGCCTCGCTGAAGCGCATGGGCGTGGAATACCTGGACCTCTACTTCTGCCACCGCTTCGACTCCGAAACCCCGGTCGAGGAGACGGTGCGGGCCATGGATGACCTCATTCATCAGGGGAAGATCCTCTACTGGGGGACATCAGAATGGCGTGCCGGGCAGATTGCCCGTGCCGTTGGCATCGCTCGCCAGGGAGGTTGGGCTCCGCCGGCAGTGGAGCAACCTCAGTATAACATGCTTGTGCGCAGGATCGTAGAAGATGAGATCGCCCCGCTGGCCGACGATCTTGGATTCGGGATAGTCACTTGGAGCCCGTTGCGTTCCGGCCTGCTGAGCGGCAAGTACAACGCAGGGATGCCAGACGGCGCACGGCTGTCCATCGAGCGCTTCAATTGGCTGCGCGGGATCGTCAACGATGCCGACGTGGCGAAGGTCCGCGAGCTGGCTGGCGTGGCCGGCGATCTCGGGGTGAGCCTGTCACAGCTGGCGATCGGGTGGCTGCTCAGGCTGACTCAGGTCTCGAGCGTAATCACCGGGGCGACGCGCGTGGAACACGTGCATGAGAACGTCAAGGCGATGACTGTCCCAGCGATGCTGACGCCTGAGGTGCTTGAGCGAATTGAGACCATTCTGGGGAACGCCCCGGAACCCCAGGATTGACGCGCCCGCTGGGAAGAACTAGTCGCGAACGTCGCGAGCTCGGACCGCAGTTGCACCGACACCGTTTGATGGAGCGCGGGTGGGGGCGTGGGAAACGGTTGGATAGGTCGGATTGCCCCTCTCTGGTGATGGGGCACGGAAGTTGCAGGCCCCCGGCCCGCATCACCCGAAGGTAGAATCTCCGCATGCTCAAGGGCCCTCTTGTCCTTCGTCGACGGCGGGCGCGCGCGGGCGAGCCGCAGTGGGCGCGGGTATTGGCGCTGACCCTGATGATCACGCTCGGTCTGGCGGCCGGGCTGGCCGCGGTTGCGGGGGCGCTTTTGTTCAGTGAAGTCACGGCCGGCCTGCCGTCGGTCGAGGGCTATGAGTCGCGCTTCGGATCCGCGCTCGCCCCTGAGCTTCAGGCCACGAAACTCTACGATCGAACCGGTCAGGTGCTGATCTACGAGGCCCTGAATCCCGCTGCGGCGGATCGGCGGTGGGTCGACATCGCTGCCGCCTCCCCGGATCGGTTGCCGGTCTTCGGCCAGGCAACGCTGGCGATCCAGGATCCTGCGTTCTGGACTCACCCAGGCTATGACTGGCAAGCGACGCTGGCATCCATCATGGGAGCTTCCAGCTCGCCGACACTCACCGAGCAGTTGGTCGGGCACACCCTGCTGCCACTCGAAGACGCCTCCCGGACCGATGTGGTTCGCCGGCTGCGCGCCGCGGTCTTGGCGGCCGACCTGACACATCGCTACCCCAAGGATCAGGTGCTCGAGTGGTATCTGAACACCGCCGACTATGGCAACCTGGCCTATGGCATCGATGCTGCGGCGTTGATGTACTTTGGCAAGCATGCTGGAGATCTGTCGCTGGCGGAGGCGGCCCTCCTGGCCGGGATCCCCCTCCACCCGTCCACCAACCCTGCCGAGGCACCCGAGCAGGCTGATGCGCTCAAGAATGAGGTGCTGGAGGCCATGAGGCGTTCCGGTTTCATCACCGCGGACCAGCTGGACCGGGCGCGGGCCGAGCGCACCACCATCCAGCCCATGCAGACTCCAGCCACGGGCAGCGGATGGGACTACGGCCAATTCGCGTGGGATGCCCTCCGCGAAACGTGGGGGTCCGACTTCTCGCGCTGGGGCGGGCTGAGAATCATCACAGCCGAGGACCATGATCTGCAGCTCCAGGCTGAGTGTGTGGCGGAGACGCACTTGCGGCGGCTGCGAGGAGGGGATCCTGGTCTGGTAGTGACTGCGGCGGATGGCTCACCCTGTGTGGCCGCCGGATTGCTCCCCGCTCTCAGGCCGAGCGACGCGGGTGTGGACCACCATGTTGAGAGCATCTCGACTGTGGTCCTCGACCCGCAGACCGGCGAAGTACTCAGCGTTGTCGGCTCTCCACTCGCGCAGCACGCGGCGGTCTCAGCGCTCTACCCGCTGACCTACCTCGCAGCCTTCTCGCGCGGCTACGGCCCCGGTACCATGATCCTCGACCTCCCTTCAGATGGAGATGATGTGGAGGCCGGGGACTTCAAGGGGCCCGTGAGGATGAGAACTGCGCTTGCTGGCGGGCTGGACATGGCGGCGCAGCGGACCTATGCCCTCGCCGGAAGCCAGAATGTGATCCTGATCGCGCATCAGATGGGGATCGAACTCCCGGGCGACCTCTCCTTGCAGCCGGAAACCATGGGCGGCGGCGCGGCTGAGGTCTCACTGGCAAGCCTGACCACCGCCTTTGGGGTCCTGGCCAACGAGGGACGCTGGGTTGGAGTGGACCGTGGCGAGGGTGGGATCGCGCCGATCAGCATTCTCCGCGTTGAAGACTCGGAAGGCACGCCCCTGCAGACGGCGAGTCCGCAGAGCGGCGCTCTGGTCAGCGCGTCGCTGGCCTACCTGATGAACGATGTGCTCTCCGATGAGACTGCACTCCGCGAGGCATACGGCGCAACGGATGTGCTCGACATCGGGCGGCCCGCCGCGCTGGTCCTCGATGCACAGCTCAGAGGCATGGACTTCTGGAGCGTGGGCTGTACGCGTGAGCGGGCGGTCGGCGTGTGGTTGGGTGGTGAGGGTGCCGAGCTCCCCTCAGGCGTCAATGTGTTGAACGGCGCGGCGCCGGTCTGGCACGCGCTGCTCCAATACGCCACACGCGACCTCCCGGCACAGGATTGGTCGATGCCAGCCGGGGTCAGCGAGATCCAGGTGTGCGACCCGTCGGGTCTGCTCCCTACGCAGTACTGCCCGCGAGTTGTGCGTGAGGTGTTCATTGAAGGGACCGAGCCCGCCAACTACGACTCACTGTACCAGCCGCTGCGCGTGAATCGTGAGACGGGGAAGCTGGCGACGCTGTTCACGCCCATCGATCTGGTGGAGGAACGTGTGTACCTCGTCCCGCCTCCGGCCGCTGCCGCCTGGGCGGAGGCGGCAGGGATCGAGAAGCCGCCGACGGAGTACGACACCATGCTGGCCGGCGAGTCTGGCTCGAGCATCGTGAACATCAGCCGTCCGGAGATGTTCGGCTACGTGCGGGGCAAGGTGGTTCTGCGCGGGGCGGCCAACCCCAAGGACTTCGAGTACTACCGGCTCCAGTACGGCCAGGGGCTCAATCCGACGCGCTGGGTGCAGATCGGAGCCAACAGTCAGAAAGCAGTGGCGTCCGGGTCTTTGGGAGAGTGGGACACCGAGGGATTGGAGGGGCTGTACTCGGTGCAACTTGTGGTCGTGTACGGCGAGGGGCAGGTGAGCACAGATGCCGTCCAGGTGACGGTGGACAACTCGCCGCCGGCGGTGTCGCTTGTGCTGCCGGAACCGGGGACACAGACTCTGCCTCTGGGCAACTCCCTGGTCATCGAGGCCGATGTGGCAGATGAGCTGGGCATTGCCAGAGTGGAGTTCCTTGTGGATGGTGAGCCTGTAGGCTTGGCCGAGGCGGCTCCGTACTCGCTGCGTTGGCCGGCAGACGCCGGCGAGCACACGATCACCGTCCGCGCCACCGATTACGCCGGGAATGTCGGTGAGAGTGAGCCCATCCAGATCGTTGTCGTCGAGCAAGGCGGCTGAGTACTGCACGTAGCGGGTGCCGCGCTGCTTGCAGCGCGTCCCAGGGCGGGAAACAACAAGCTCCCGGAGCCTCACGTGCTCCGGGAGCTTTGCGTGGAATGCTGGCTAGCAGGGGGCGTCCGAGCCTCGGAAGTTGATGCCCGTCTTGTTCTCTCCGGCCCCGAGCGTGACCGGGATTTGCCCGGAGGCGGGGTTCGTCACGTGCCAGTCACATTGGAGATTCGCCACTGTGACGCAATACGCCCCAGCGGCCAATCCGGTGAAGCTGTAGGAGCCGTTGGACGGGGTGGTTGCCGAGGCGATCACACTGCCGCCGCAGCTTCCGCTGTGGAGAGACACGTGCACCAACTCGTGGCCCGCATCGGTGGTCCCTTGGAGGACGCGTCCGGCGATCGAGCCGCTAGGAACAGGCGTTGGCGTGGGCGGGACGTAGCAGATGCCGGGCTCATCACCGTCCGGCGTGAAGCCGACGGCCCAGCGGCAGGAGTTGTCAACGGCTGCTACAGCCTTGACCGGGTAGTTACTGGAGCCTGAGGTAGGCGAGCCTGCCTCAGCCGCGGTGAAGTGGTCGTTGTAGTCAAACCACTCGGGCTTGTTGAGGCCCTCGTCGGCCCACACGCCCCACGTCCAGTCGTCGGGCGAACCGATGGCCGCGTACTTGAAGGCCACCTGGACCTTGGTGCTGCCAGTCGGGTCGAGCCGGATCCAGGCGGCATCGGGATCGGTGCCCTGCCCCTGATCGAAGACCAATTCATCGTATCCGTTGCCGCCCGACGGCGGGTCAGCCGCGATCGGATGGGCAGCGCCGACGTCATTGTTGGTGTCGCGCAGGATGCGAACGCCGTTCGTGGTCCAATCGGTACTGGCCGGGGCGGCGCCGACGATCAGGTAGTCACCACGGCCGTCGATGTCGAGATCGACTTCGACGCCGTAGACCGCCGTCGATCCGGCGGGAGGCGTTCCTTCAAGGAAGATCGTGACGTAGATCCAGGGGGCGCCGATGCTCAACTCGCCGCGGGTGATATCGAGGTAGCCCTCATAGTCCATCACGTTGGCGGTGAAGGGGCGCTCAATCTGCAGGGTGTCCAGGTTGTCGGCGATTGAGCGTCGCTCGC
>JAPLGR010000199.1 GCA_026390045.1 Chloroflexota bacterium
ACCCCCGGGAAGGACTTCCACCTTCCTAGTCAGCGCCCATGCTGGGCGTACATGAACAAGGGCCAGGAATGGCTCCTGGCCCTTGCTGTCGTTCTGCTTGCGGTCGTGCTGGAGGCCGCTTAGCCTGCTGCGCGCGGGTAGGCGGCGCTCACTTCGCCCGAAATGATCTTGGCCTTCAGCGCCTCGATCTCGGCAATCAGAGCCGCTGGGACCTTGTCTTTCCACGCTGAGCCGAGGTCCATCGACACGCGACCGTTCTCAAGCGTGCCGGTGAAGTTGCCGCCGACGAACGTGCCATCCACGCCGGCCTTGATCTGGTCGAATACGAACAGGTCCATGCGCTTCATGGCGCTGGCCAGGATGTAGTCGGTCATATCCGGGTAGAACGAGCTCCAGTCGGTGTCGACGCCGATCAGCAGGCCCGTCCCGCGCTCCTTGAAGACCGCCAGGCTGCCCTGGCCCACCGGCCCGGCGACCGGCATGATGATGTCGGCGCCCGCGTCGAGCAGCGTCTCGGTCATCGTGCGGCCCTTGTCGGTGTCGGTGAAGTCACCGGTGAACAGGCCGTCCTGCACCACCGGATCCCAGCCCTCAAGCTTCACGTTCGTGCCGTGGACCTTGTTGTACTCCTGGATGCCCATGTAGTAGCCATCGCTGAAGGCGGTGACCGGCGGGATGTTGATGCCGGCGTACACGCCGACCGTCCCGGTCTTGGTCATGCCCGCCGCCAGGTAGCCGGCCAGCATCGTGGCCTCGTTAATGTTGTAGAAGCTACCCATGTAGTTCGTCACGTCCGGCGACCAAGTGTCGACGCCCGCGAAGCTGATATCCGGATTGGCGGGCGCAACCTTCGCCACGGCGCCGTCCAGCAGGTAGCCAATGCCGAAGATCATGTCACAGCCTTCTGCGACGAAGGCGTTCAGGTTCGGCTCGTAGTCGGCCTCGCCCTTGGACTCTAGGAACTTGACGTCGACGCCCAGCTCCGCCTTGGCTCGTTCCATCCCGACCCAGGCGAACTGGTTGAACGACTTGTCGTCTGTGCCGCCGGTATCCGACACCTGGCAGGCGATATAGGCCGGCGCCGCGGGCGTCGCGGCCTTGCCGCAGGCGCTCAGCGTGAACGCCAGGACAAGTAGCACCGAAAGGACGGCGTACATCTTCTTCATCTGATCTCACTCCTTATTTGGATTTCGGGAAGAGGTTGTTCCCGGACTGCACATGAGGATCTGCGCTTGCCGATGTTGGGCGTTGAGGGCGTTGTTCACCCCCTTCCCAAGCGGAAGGCAACCCCCCGCCGATTCACCTTAATAGTGTAGCACGAGACGGCAACTCAGGCAAACAGCTAGCACTTGTGATTCAGGCCTCAGGCTCGTCCTCCAGGCTGCCATAGTCCAGCACCTCGCGAGCCTGGGAGCCTTCCTTGGCCGGGCCAATCATGCCGCGTTCCTCCAGCTGGTCCACCAGGCGGGCTGACCGCGTGTAGCCGATCCGCAGTCGCCGCTGAAGGAGCGAGATCGACGCTCGCCGCATGCCTCGCACCACCTTCACCGCCTCGTCGAAAAGCTTGTCGACGCCCTCCTCGCCCTCGGCCTCCATCTCATCCCACAGCGGCGCCTGCTTCAACGGCCCTGCCGCCAGTGGGCTTGCGCCGGCCGCCACTCCGACGGCCGGCGCAGGAGCGGGGCTGACGGTCTGGCTGCGCCAGAACAGGATCAGCCGGTTGAGCTCTGCTTCTGAGACGAAGGCGCCCTGCATTCGGATCGGCGCCGGCGAATCCGGCGAATGGAACAGCATGTCACCCCGGCCGAGCAGGCGTTCCGCTCCCGGCTGATCGAGGAGGACGCGGCTGTCCACTGACGAAGCCACGGCAAATGCAATGCGCGCCGGGAAGTTGGCCTTGATCAGACCGGTGATCACATCCACCGACGGGCGCTGCGTGGCGATGACCAGGTGGATGCCGGTGGCCCGCGCCAACTGCGCCAGCCGGGTCAGCACGCGCTCGGTCTCATCCGGGGCAAGCATCATCAGGTCCGCCAGCTCGTCGATCACCACCACCAGGTAGTTCATCCCCCTCTGCCCGGCGGCCTGCATGCGCGTGTTGTACTCGGCGATGTTGCGTACGCCATCGCGCGCGAACTTGCGGTAGCGCTCGTCCATCTCGCGCGACACCCACTGCAACGCCGGCACCACCCGCTCCAGATCCACCACCACCGGCGCCAGGAGATGCGGGATACCGTTGTAGAACGTCAGCTCTACACGCTTGGGGTCGACCATGACGAGCTTGAGCGCTTCTGGCGAGTTCTGCAGCAGCAGGCTGGCGATCAGCGCGTTGACGCACACCGACTTGCCCGACCCGGTCGTACCGGCGATCAGCAAATGCGGCATCATCACCAAGTCGGTCGAGATCGGCCGGCCGGAGACGTCGCGTCCCAACCCGAGCCGCAGCGGTGGGCGGAGCTTGCGGAAGGACTCGGCCTCGATCACATCGCGCAGCGCCACGAGCGAGATCTGCGGGTTGGGTACCTCAATGCCAACAAAGCCCTTGCCCGGCACGGGAGCCTCGACCCGGATTGACTGCGCCGCCAGCGCCAGCGCCAGGTCATCGGCGAGCGCCGCGATCTTGCTGACCTTGACCTTGACGCGCTTGCCGCCGCGCACATCCATGAAGTCTGGTTCGACGCCGAACTGCGTGATCGTCGGCCCGCGGTTGATCTCGACCACGTGCGCCGGCGCGCCGAACGCCAGCAGCGTCTCCTCAATCAGCTTGGCCCGCTCGCGGTCGAATTCCTCGTCGGCCTTCCCCTCGACCCCGGGCTCGAGGATCTCGGCAATCTCCGGAAGCAGCCACTCCTGCGCCGGTTCCGCAACCTCGGCCTCGAGGATCGGCTCCGGCGGGGACGCGCCAACCGCAGCGCGCGTGGGGCCCTGTCCTGCGGCTGAATCGCCCGCCGCTGCAGTCGCCGCCGCACGGCCGGGCGCAGCCACAGGCAAGGGCGCAAATGCCGCAGCAGCCGTGGTCTCGCCAGAAGAGCGCCCTGTAGGGATGAGTCGAACGCGTCTCAGCAAGCGTTCGCAATATCCGACAACGTCGGCCATTGACCAACCCGCGACCAGCATCACACCTGCCAGCAGCCAGGCGCCCATGATCACGAACGTGCCGGCCAGCCCCAGTGCCCCGAGCAGTCCGCTCAGCATCACCGCGCCGAGCAACCCGCCGCCGCGCCCTTCTTCGGCCAGCTGCATCGATTCAGTTCGGTCTGCCGGGGCCAAGAACGCGTGCAGCAGGATCAGCAACCCAACGTAGAGAACGATGCTGCCGGCAACCTGCGCCGGTCGCACTTGCGGCAGACGCGTTTGGAACCTGCGCAGCAGGAGCCACAATCCCAGCGCACCCAGTGCAAGCGGTACAGCGAGCAAACCCCAGCCAAAGACCGTACGCAACAGGCCCAACCAGGCGCGCGTCAGCACACCTTCGGGCACCAGCAGGCTTGCCACGGAGAACACGGCGAGCGTAATCAGCGCAATGCCGGTTGCTTCTACACGGTGCAGGCGGAGGAAATCGAAGACGGAGTCGAGCCACGCCGGGCGCGAGCTTGCACGGGCACTCCCGCGGCGTGCGGCGCCTGGTCGGCCAGATCGGTTCGAAGACACACGGCGAGGGGAAGAAGCTGTCCCCCGGCCATCGCGCGCGGGCGGTCTTGAGCGAGCCAAGGGGAATCGCCTCCCGACGCGGATTATAGCATGCGCATTACCCTCGCTCTCGTCATTCAGTGCCCTCCCAATCGACCAAGCTATACTATCAATGGGAGTTGGATGCACCGCATGAGGCCGAAGAGCTTCCCTATATGGGTTGTCCCCTGCGCGCTTGCCCTGGCGGCTTTAGCCGCTTTCTGGTTCTCCACCCCCCATGGCGTGGGCCTTGGGTTTGATTCCATTACGTACATCGCGGTCGCACGCAGTCTGCTGTCCGGCGGCGGTCTCGGCCGCTACAACTGCGCCGGATTCAAGCCCCTGACGCTGTGGCCCCCGCTCTACCCGATCGTCCTGGCGTCGATAGGCCGTCTTGGCATGGATCCCACGCTGGCATCCCGCCTTGCAGGCGCCATTGGATACGCTCTGACCATCCTCTTCGGTGGCCTACTTGCCGGCAGAGCGGCTGCATCTCGTGCGGCCGCCGCGATGGCATCTAGCTTGCTCTTCCTCTCCGCGCCCCTGCTCCAGGTGTCGACCTGGGCAATGAGCGAGCACCTGTTCCTACCACTCACACTGGCCTCCTTTCTGCTGCTTCGCCCTTCCATCAAAAGCTCATCTCGGAAAGCCCTCCTCGCGGCAGGTGTCTGCGCTGGAGCGGCCGCCCTGACTCGTTACGTCGGCGCGATCGCGGTTCTTGCCGGCGCCATCACTCTCGCGATCATCCATGACAGAACGGGCAGGCGGCGCTGGCTGGATGCCGGGCTCTTCACGCTCTGTGGACTTCTGCCTCTTGCTCTCTGGTTTGCGTTCAACGCCCTCGTGGTGGGAACCGCCACGAATCGAAGGCTCGATTTCCATCCACCGAACGCCAATGATCTGGCCCTCCCGGCAAAGACGATTGCCGGCTGGCTTCTTCCCGATCGTCTGAACATCGTCCCCCTGCAAGGGCTGGTGATCGCCGCGACCGCCGTCTTGGTCATCTTTGCGTTGGTATGGAACGTCAGCCGCATGCGGAGTCGCCCGAACGATCCGGAATCGTGGACACTGAACTTGAGCCTCTTCGCTATTCTGTATCCCGTGATGATCCTCGCCTCCGCGACGTTTCTCACCCCTGGGATCCTCGAGCCTCTTGGAGAGCGCCTGCTTATTCCCTTGCACGCAGCAGTCCTCATCCTCATTTGCGTCCTGGCTGTGGTCCTCGGCTCTCAAGTGAAGAGCGTGGGCCGCACCATTGCGATCGTCGCCTCACTGTCCCTGCTCCTGGTGTACTGTGTCAGGTATCCCGGTCTTCTTCGCGGCCTGCGCTCAGATGGCCAAGGGTTCGCATCTGCATATCTGCAGGAATCCGAGACCTCCCACGCCCTTCGGTCTCTGCAGACGCAGATGATCTACACGAATGACATCCAGGCCTTGTACTTCCTCGCCAATAAGGTCTCCTGCGCCATCCCTACACCGACCTCGAATGCGGGGATCGAGGAGATGCGATCCAACCTGCGCGCCGAGGATGGGGTGGTCGTCATCTTCGGTCGCCTTTCGAGTGAGTTTCTGCCATTGGAGCAAGTCACATCCGGGTTGGACGTGCTCGAGGCCCTCCCGGACGCAGTCGTGTACGGGTACCCCCTAAGTCACTCGCTCCCAGTGCCTTCATGCACCGCCCAGCCCTGTCCGCGCCCCATACGGTGGCCGGTCCGCGGTCTGCCACGCGGAGTTGAACATAGCTGACGGGCGGAAGGCACGTGGCTGGCAATAGAAGATCACATCAGACTCGGAAGGGGCACCATGACGAAGCAGAGGCTCACTGCTCCCGACGCTCGCATCTTCCGCGCGCTGTACGCCATCGGCCTCGGCCCGCTCGTCGGCCAGCTCATCCTGCTGCTGACAACTACCGGGCGCAAGACCGGGCTCCAGCGGGTCACGGCGCTTCAGTACGAAGAGGTGGATGGGGCCTACATGCTTGGCTCGTCGCGGGGCCTGAGCGCGGACTGGGTGCGCAACCTGACCGCTGATCCGCGGGTCGAGGTCCGCGTCCGCTCAAAGCGATTCTGCGGTCGGGCCGAAGTCGTCACCGACCCCGAACGAATCGCCGACTTCCTCGCCCTGCGCCTGGAGCGCCATCCGCGCATCATCGGAAAGATCTTTAAGATGGAAGGGCTGCCGACCAGGCCTTCCCGCGAACAGCTGATGACTTATGGCGCTCGTCTGGCGCTCGTCATCCTGCGCCCGACCGACTGATCCTCCGGCCCGGATCGGCCCAGGCCGCGATGCTACAATGGTGCCGTGACCGACCCACGCGATCTGCAGGTCCTGCGCCTCACGCACTTCCTGCGCGACGTCCCCGACGAGGCCCTCGAGTCTGTCGCCGCACAACTGACCCATGAGACCTACGCGGCGGGAGAGGACATCCTCATCCAGGGGTCTGCCCCGGACGCACTGTACTTCCTCCTCGACGGAACGATTGAGCTTCTGCAGCGCGATGGCCGCGGCGGCCAGCAGCACCTCGCCGGATTAACTCCCGGCGACACCCTCGGCGAAGTTGAAGTGGTCTACCGCCTGCCTCGCCAGTCCAGTGCCCGCGCCACCTCAGCTTGCACGCTGGCGCGCTGGGAGCGGCCCAGTCTCTCGGCCTTCGTCGCCGCTCACCCTCGCGCGCTGGCCAGCCTGCGCTTCGCCGCCGCCGGCCGGCAGCTTGCCTCTCGCCTCCGTTTCGGCTGGCTGGGCGAGGGCGAGGTTGTGTATGCCGCCGTTCGCAAGCACATTGCCCTGCTCTACCAGTCCCTGTTCCTGCCGGTCATCGTGACGATGGTCGGGTTGCTGCTGGTGTCGTGGGCCCTCGACTCCAACAGTACGCTCCTTGGCTGGGTCGCGGCCGCCGCCTGCGTCGCCGGCGTGCTCCTCGGCGCCTGGCAGGTGCTCGATTGGAGCAACGACTACTACGTCGTGACCAACCGGCGCGCGCTGTGGATCGAGAAGGTGGTCGGGCTGTATGACAGCCGGCGCGAGGCTCCTCTGCACATGGTCCTCTCCGTGAGCCTGCGCACGGACGCCGTCACGCGCTCCCTCGGCTACGGTGATGTGATCATCCGCACCTACACTGGGCAGCTTGCCTTCCGCGGGGTCGGCAACCCGAATGCCATGGCCGCCATGGTTGAAGAGCACTGGCGGCGGCTTCAGCATCAGAGGCAGATGTCGGACCGCGAGGCTCTGTCCCGCACCCTCCAGGAGCAGATCGCCGCCGAGGCTGCACCATCCGCCGCCTCTCCCTTGCCTGTCACCACCGAACGATCAAGCCGCGAGGTCGGCCTCGGTCACTGGACGCTCCAGATGCGGTTCGAAGAGAAGGGTGTGATCACCTACCGCAAGCATTGGGCGGTGCTGCTGCAGGGGATCGGTCTGCCTTCCGTGCTGCTGCTTAGCCTCGCCGGCTTGCTGGGCGCGACCCTGAGCGGCGCCGTGACGCTGTTCGACCCGGTCCTCTCGGTTGTCATCCTGCTCGGGCTGATGGGCATCATCGGGCTGTGGTGGCTCTATCAGTACCTCGACTGGGCGAACGACATCTACCAGGTCACGCCGACCCAAATCGTGGACATCACCCGCAAGCCGCTTGGGACCGAGAGCCGCGAGGTCGCACCGCTCGAGAACATCCTGGGAACCGAAGTGGACCGCAAGGGGCTAGCTGGATTGGTGCTGAACTACGGGACCGTCACGGCGATGATCGGGACCGCCGAGTTCAAGTTCCAGGGCGTCTTCGATCCCGTGGGGGTGCAGCAGGACATCGTGCGCGCCCAGGAAGCGATCTTGGCGCGAAAGCGCGATAAAGAAAGCGGTCAACGGCGAGACGAAATGGTAGAATTGCTGCGCCTGTACGAGAAGGAGATCGCCTCCCGGCAGTCTCAGTCTCAGGCGGATAAGCTCCAGGACGATGACCACGCGTGAGATTGTCACCTTGCCGGATTCCGTGCTGCGCCTCAAGGCGCGCAAGGTTCTCGCGGTGGATGACGAGGTCCGGCGGTTGATCGATGACATGATCGAGACCATGCGCATAGCCCCAGGCGTGGGCCTGGCCGCGCCTCAAGTGGGCGACAGTCGGCGCGTGATCGTCGTCGAATACGCGGAACCGCCCGAGCAGGAAGGCGAGCAGGTCCGGTCGCCGAAACTCTATGTGCTGGTCAATCCCGAGATTGTCCGCCATGGCCAGGATCTCGTCACTGGCGTCGAGGGTTGCCTGTCCGTCCCCGGGTTGATCGGCCAGGTCGAGCGTTACGATGCGGCCACCGTCAAAGGACTGAACCGCCAGGGCCAGTCCGTGCGTATCAAGGCCGCCGGCTGGCTGGCGCGCATCTTCCAGCACGAGATCGACCACCTGGATGGGACACTGTTCATCGACCGGGCGAGTGAAGTCTGGCAGGGCGAAGAGAAGGATATCGAGTCCATCGCCGCCGACTGACTGCAGGAATGTCAGCGCTTCCACGCGAGGTCTCCGGAGTCCTCGCCTCCTTTCCCGGTCAGTCTTCATTGGTGTGCTGGGGTCCGGCCGCCATACTCCTTGTTGGCCCTGGGTCAAGCCACCCACCCTGCTTCCGGACGACACCGTCTCCCGCCTCCGCGCCAAGTCGCCATGGCCAGACTCCATCAGTCAACGGAAGCGTCGCACTTGGTGTCTTGGCCTCGCCTGAGGGAATCGATTCTAGTGCAGTGCCTCTCCTTCGATTGCCCTCGACAGCATTCAGCAGGCCAGGGTCCATGCTAGGGGGCTGAGGCGTAGTACAGGATCTCCCCGTCAGGGCAACTCGTTCGTACATCAAGGCCGGCGACAAATGCATCCAACCGGGCCTGAGTGTCGGGGTGGTAGATCGCATCGAACTGCCAGTAGGCTGACGAGAACAGGACTAAGGCTGCCCCGTCTTCACGGTATATTGTCTCTGTCACGTCGCCTGCACTCTCCCCGAACCGCCGGAACGGCACGCGCGGCTCACAATCGAGGAGCTCAGGAATATCGTAGGCCGATCGTCCCGTCAGGAACAGGATGGCGGCCGAGTCGTTGCTGATCAGCTGCACCTCCCTGGAGATTCCCCTGACCTCCTGGATCAGACACGATTCCCGCCACGCGCTCCCGGCGTACCCCACAGCATCCTCATGAAGGGATCTTGCCGTGGCAAGTGTCGATGGCGCCGCCCACGCAATCGCAAGAGCGGCCAGCACCACAGGCGCCCTTCTTAGCCACGCGAGCCTCGCCCACAGGCTCCCGGTCAAGTGCGCCGTGGCGGCCGCTCCCTGCCAGAGCAAGATCCTCAGCGGTACGAGCATGCGAGCATCGATATCCGGTGCCGGGCGGACAAACAGAAACGCGGCAGCCAGCCCGCCCAGGTAGCAGATGGCCAGCATCAGTGAGTACCCGGCCAGATCGAGGCTGGCGCCAGCCCTCCCCCTCACCTCCTCGCTACTGCATTGCCACGCACGATGTGCCCACCAGGCTGTCACGGATCCAGCCAGCACCAATCCGGCCAGTAAGGCCAGTCGGATCCGATAGCTGCCCACCTCAACCCCGCCCACAATCGGCAGCATCGACCAAAGACCATCCACAACAGAACCGCGAAAGGGCCTCAACGCTACCCATGCGTCCTCTATCCCCATTGACACTTGTCTTGGCAGCGTGGATCCCTCACACACCACGAGGAAGATTCCCCACAGCAAACTAGGCAGGAGCCCGAAGGCCGTGAAGATGCCAGAGGCGATCAGCCGTCTCCTTGGCCGGATCCCCCCCAGGAATAGGACCCCAAGGGCGCCTCCGACTAGAAGCGCAATCCCAATGTAGCGCGACACTGCCGCAAGCCCGAGAGCCAGCCCGGCCGCTGCAGCCAAGCTCAGTCTGCCGGCACGCGAGTGGAACAACAGCAGCAGGACACCCGTCGTCTGGAAGACGAGGAAGAGAGGCTCCGACATCGCCCGACTGAACACCGAGAGGACGACGCCATCGGCTAGGATCGCTGCCGCGACTGCAACGACCGTCAACTTGGACCCCGTGGCAACGAACATGGCTGCCGCTGTGGTCGAGATCACAACCACGAAGGATGCGATGCTGACGAAGCGGGCCACGTCAATGAGGTCCGCGCCCCCGAGCCCAAACAACGCCAATGTGAGAGAGTAGAGTGGTGGGAAGTGTGTGAGCAGGTGGAACTCCCCTGACGGGTACGTCCATCCAAGGCCGTTCCCCTCAAGCAGGTTGCGGGCGGCGACGATGTACGCCACCGAATCACTCCCGGCCACAGGCCCATTGGACGTCGTGTAGAGAACGGCAAATGCCGCCACCACGGCCAAGATCAGCAACAGGCCGAAGGTCCACCCGGAGCCCAGAGCAGGAGGTCTAGCTCTTCCCGTCCGCCGCACTGGGTCCGTTCTCTCCGTCTCCAAGATCGCCTTCTCCTTCTCAACCCGAGAAGCCCGCGGAACCCGGCTTCAAAGGCGTCACGCCGCCAACCTGCGATCCTCCAGTGCCGCGCGATCCACCAGGACAAGCACGGTTACTTGTCTGATGCGACCATCATGGCAACGCCTGCCCCAGGGGGAACCGGGCACCGGGGGAAGATTCCCCGTGGGCCAGGACCTCTCTTGGGAGCGGTTCCCAGCCATGAGCCTGCCTGGCAGTCGTAGCTTCTCGGCAGAGCCAACGCTGCTGCAGCTCAGTCTGAGGTCAGACAACCAACATCTACGCTCTCTTCCGCCGATCCCACACTATACAACAATGCGGACCTACGCAAACTCTAAGGAGGCTCAACCCATCCCGGCGGAAGCGCCCGCGCCACAGGTCCGTACAGCGCATCTCGCTCCGATTTCTACATGTGACATGACCAGCTGTGGCCACATCCACAGCTCCTGCCTGATGCCTATCATTCGGTCTCTCACCCTACAATCCATCGACGCCAGCATGACCCGCAAGTTCGGCTCTCGCACATCCAGCCCCCTGCACCTTGGGCCCTCCACACACCTGCCCTAGGACAACTCTCGGTGTGCGAAGCCACGGACTGACCGCAGGAGCATAACCTCCTCCGCGCGAAGGCCCCGGAGTCCTCGCTTCCTCTTCTGGTCGCAGTCCCCATCGGCATGCTAGAATCCGCTCGCCCATGCTCCTCCAGCACCTCTCTCTGACGAACGTCCGCAACTTCATCCGCCTCGAGACCGAGGTCCTCTCCGGCGCGACGCTGATCGTCGGCGCCAACGCGCAGGGCAAGACCAGCCTGCTTGAGGCGGTGTACTACCTGGCGCGGGCGTCCTCGCCCCATGCGCAGAGTGACCGGCAGCTGATCAACTTCCTCGCGCTGCGGGAGGCGGCGCCTTTCGCCCGCCTGGTGGCCGAGTTCCGCCGTGCCGACCGGCCGCAGCGGGTCGAGATTCGCCTGGTGATTGAACCCGGGAACTCGTCCACAGAGCCTCGCCTGCATCGTGAGGTGCTGCTCAACGGCGTCCGGCGCCGCGTCAGCGATCTAGCCGGAGGCTTGCACGCGGTGCTCTTCCTCCCCCAGGACCTGCGCGTCCTCGAGGGCCCGCCGTCCGAACGCCGCCAGCACCTCGATTCGTCACTCGCACAGGCAGACGCTGCCTACGCTGAATCGTTATCCGAGTACGGAAAAGTCCTCGCGCAGCGCAACGCGCTGCTCAAGCAGCTTGGCGATCAGGGCAACCAGACCTCGCAGTTGTCCTTCTGGGACGAAGAGCTGGCCGAGCACGGAGCCACCCTGATCCGCGGTCGAGCACTTGCGCTGGCCGAACACGATCGACTCGCTGCCCCGATCCACCACGATCTCACTCGTGGGCGAGAGACCCTCCATCTCGAATACCTGCCCAGCTACGATCCTCTGCCTCCCGCTGCCCAACTCGGCTTGCCGATTCAGACCGCTCCCGATCGGACGGTCGTCAGCCGTCAGGCCATCCGCGATGGCCTGCTCCATGCTCTTGAGGAGCAGCGGTCGGAGGATCTTGCGCGCGGCTCGACGTCCCTCGGCCCCCACCGCGATGACTTCCGCTTTACCTCCAACGGCATTGACCTGCGCTCCTATGGCTCGCGCGGCCAGAACCGCACCGCCATGCTGGCCCTCAAACTGGCCGAGGTCGAGTGGCTGCATCAACGCACGTCGGAGTGGCCAGTTCTGCTGCTCGACGAGGTACTCGCCGAGCTGGATGGTGAGCGACGCCAGGATCTGCTGCGCCGCGTGACCGACCTGCCTCAGGCGATGGTCACAACCGCGGATGTTGAGATGTTCGACGAGGAGTTCTGCCGGCGCGCTACCGTATGGGAAGTGGCGGCCGGAGTGCTGCGGCCGTGGCAGCCCTCTGCCCCGCGCGATCCGGCCTAGCCGGGACCGCCGGCCCGCCCTTCGGATCTACCCCAGAGGCTTCCGCGTCGGCACGCCTGCCCGGCGCGGATACTCGCTCGGCGTCGCCGCTGTCTTCTCCATGACCACTAGGTAGCGCGTTTCAGGTACGCGAGGTAACTCCACCGTGATCAGCTGCTGCACGCGGCCTCCCAGCAGACGCAACGCTCCTTCGGCCGCGTGAGCCTCCACTGGCCCGGTCTCACCCTTCTGCGCGATCGCCCGGCCCCCAAGGCGAACGAGAGGCATCAGGTACTCCACCAGCACTTGAAGGTGCGCCACCGCACGCGCCACTGCCCAGTGGTACATCTGCCGGTGTTCAGCCATCTGACCGACTTCCTCCGCCCGCGCGTGCACCACGGAGACCGACTCGAGCGCCAGCCCTTCGACGATGTGCCGGCAGAAATCGGCCTTCTTCCCCGTCGCTTCCACCAGCGTCACCTGAAGCCAGGGCATGACGATCTTCAACGGCAGTCCCGGGAAACCGGCGCCTGACCCGACATCCACCACGCGGTCTCCTGGCCGCGGCTTGAGGGCCAGCAGGCAACTCAGCGAGTCCAAGAAGTGTTTGACCTCGATCTCCGCCGGATCGGTAATCGCTGTGAGGTTGAAGCGCTCGTTCCACTCCGCCAGCTCAGACGCGTACCAGGCAAAGGCATCGAGCTGACGACGGGAGAGGCTGGTGCCAAGCCGCGTCTGGGCGATATCCTGGAGACTTGGGAAATCCGTCGTGGCGGTCATTCAGCGTGCGCGGTGCAGGGCCAGACAGGCTCGGGTCTCCCCCACCACCAGCTGGCGGAAGTTGGTGACCGGCTGCGCCCCAAACTCCGCCAGTTCGTCAAGCTGATCGGGTACCAGCGCTCCAAGCTGCATCAGTAGAGCGAGCGCAGCGCGCCGCCCTGCGCGTTGCCCTGGAGGGCTGTCGGTCAGTCTCCCCATGTCACCATCAGCAATCTTGATCGCCACACCAAGGCCCGGGGATCCTGGATGAAGCGCACCGGGCATGATTGCCATGCCGCGGAACCCCTCCGCCCCGCCCTTGGAGAGAATCCGTCCGCCCGAGGCCTGCATGAGCCGCGTGTCGAAACGGCCCGGTCCGTCGACCATGTCCGGATTGGACGTCATCGCTTCAACGATCCGGCACACGGCGCGCGCCCGCTCCGCAGGAAGGCCGGACGGATCGGCCAGCCGCGCGTAGCCGGCCGCAGCCGCCAACAGCGGAACGGCGAAAGTTGGCACCGAACACCCGTCGATGCCCACCAGCACCTCTCCCGGCATCAACCCGCACATGGCACTGAAGGCATCCAGGATGCGTCCCTGCACGGGATGGTTCAGGTCAATGTAAGTCTCAAGCGGCAGGCCAAGATAGCGCGCTTGCGCCAGCATCCCGGAGTGCTTCCCCGAACAGTTGTGGCGATTGGGGGTCAGGGGCTCTCCGGCTGCCCGCATCCGATTCCACGTCTCAGCATCATAGGGGGGGTGCGTACCACACAGCAGGTCAGACTCTCTCACCCCCACCTTTGCCTGGATCGATTCGGCCATCGCCTTGTGCGCGTCGGTGCCGGAGTGAGAGGCGCAGATCAGCGCCAGTTGACGTGACGTGAGGCCAAACGAGTCCAGCGCGCCGCTCTCCACCAAGGGGATCGCCTGGAAGGGCTTGGCGCTTGAGCGCAGGAAAGTCATCGCCTGTGGATCGCCGACCCATGCCAGAAGCCGGCCGGTCCGGTCCGCCACCGCGGCCGCCCCGTAGTGCACGGATTCGACCACGCCGCCGCGCGTGACTTCCACAACCGGCTCGTACCACCCAGCATGCATGCTGCGCCTCGTCAGCGGAAGGAGATCAGTCCTCGTCCACGATCCAGCGGGCGTGGAGGCGTTCGAGCCCTGCCTGCAACCGCAGGTGCGCGTGCTCGCGCCGCGCGGCGGGGAGCTTGCAGCCGCGCATCAGGCTGGTCGCTAACACATTGGTCGCTTCAGCGGCAGCGCCGCGCGGCCGCAGCTTGCGCAACCTCTCTTCCACGCGATCCAGCCACGCCGCCATTTGGCCGAAGGCCTTGCGCTCCACCACACCGTCCCGGGACGAGATGAAGGTGAAGCCCTTGAAAGGACCGCGCGTCGCCTGCTGCAGCGTCTTCCGCCAGGCATCCAGGTGCGCGTCGCCCAGATAGGCCGGCTCGCTGAGCCAGACAGCGTCCCCGACAAATACCGCCTTCGCCTCGGGGATGACAACCCAGATCGATCCAGCCGTGGGGCCCGGCCGATGGAGCAGGACAATCTCCCGGCCTTCCAGATGCAGGCTGAGCTCATCCGAGAACGTCAGATCGGGCACAGCTCTGGTAACCCCGGTGATCCGCTTCAGCCGGTCGGCCTCCGCGCCAATCGGACGCGTGCCGCCCTTGAAGGTGTCGGGCCAAGCGCTCATCACCAGACGGGTCGTGTCATGTGAGACCAATGGGAGTTCAAAGCCGCGAGCCCCGAGGACCCGATCGAGGTGGTGGTCCAGCAGCGCCATGAAGCGCGGCCTTCCCTTCTCGCTTAACTGGGAGACCCACTCGCGCCCGTCCTCAACGCGGATGGGCGCGTCCACCAGCAGCAGGCGGCCGTGAGAGGCGACCGCGCCGACCATCACGCCAGGGAACTTGGTTTCCAGGAAGACACCGTGGGAGACCGAGCGCATGGGTTATCTCTCTATCCAAGGAAGGATGGGTTGGCTGCCGGGTCTGAAGCGGGACCCTGCCGCGCGGCAATTATACCGGCAGGGTGAACGAGAACGTCGATCCCTGCCCAAGCTCGCTCTCAACCCAGATCCGCCCGCCGTGCGCTTCGACCGCCAACCGGCAGAAGGCCAGCCCCAGGCCCAGCCCCTTGGAATAGCCCTCCCGGTCCAGCCGCGCGAACTTGTCAAAGATGCGCTGCTGCTCTCGGGGCGGGATGCCCGGGCCCGTGTCGCGCACGGCGACACACACCTCCCCCGGACGCCGCGTGGCACTCACCGAGATCTGGCCTCCGCCGCGCGTGTACTTGACCGCGTTCTCCAGCAGGTTGATCAGCACGCGCCTGATCATGTCCACGTCCATCTCGATCATTGGCAAGTCGGCTGGCGCCAGGGTGAAGTGCAGCACCTGCCCCTTGGCCTCCGCCACCGGATGGATCTCCTCCACGGCATCGGCGATGATCGAGCTGATCGAGCCCTGCGCCTTGTGCAGGACCGCCTTGCCCGACTCAAGCTGCCCAACATCGAGCAGGGATTCAACCAGGCGCGACAGCCGCCGGCTCGACCGCATGCTGATCGCAAGCACCGACTGCAGCGCCTCATCCTGCGGCGGGATCGATGACTGAAGCACCTCGAGACTCGAGATGACATTGCCCAGCGGAGACCGCAGGTCATGGAAGACCATTGACGTCAGATCCGCCCGCAGCTCATCCAGCGCCTGCCGTTCCGTGATGTCGCGCAGGATCCACTGCAGCAGAGGATGGCCGCCGATTTCCACTCGCGTGATGTGCACCTGGACGGGTACCGGATGGCCGTCCGCGTGCGTGACCCGGCCGTCGTAGGCGACGGCCTCCCCGACGCCGATCTGACTCAGATCATCCGGCAAACGCTCCGCGTCAGGCACATGCAGGGAGAACATCGCCCGCCCACACAGCGCTTCGCGGTCGTATCCCAGGAACGTCTCTGCTCGGTGGTTGGCATCGGTCACGGTGCCGGCCAGATCACTGATCAGGATCGGGTCAATGTTGTCCTCAAAAAGAGCCGCGTAGCGCTGGCGCGCCTCCTGCGTCTCCTCGAACAGCTGCGCGTTCTCCAGCGCAATCCCCGCCTGGTCTCCGATCACCCTCAGGAATGCCAGGTCCTCCGGATTGAAGTGGCTCGCCCCGGGGTGCCCCAGCGTCAGCACGCCGGCCACGCGATCGCGAGCCAACAGCGGGACACACACCGCCGAGTTCGATTCCAAATCGTTGTCGCTATCGGTGCGCCGCAGCCAGCGCTTGTCGAGCCGCGTGTCCGGGATGATCACCGGCTGGCGGTGCTCAACCACCCAACCTGCCAGACCGCGTTCGTACGTGTCGGTCAGCTGCTGGGATGTGTGTTCGTGGATCTTGCCGCCATAGGCCAGCGCGCCCACACTGATATGGCCGTCCTCATCCAGCACCAGCAGACTGCCGCTGGTGGCGCGTACCGCCTCCAGCGTCAACTGCAGGATGCGCTCGACCAGAGCATGCGGGTTGAGCTGCGCCGCCAGCTCACGGCTGATGGACGACAGGCGTTCGATCGATGTCGCCGATGGATTCTCAGCTTTGGCCTTGGCCGGCATTACATCCCCTTCCATCCCGCTGCGGTGTTGAAGACCACGATCCGTTCCCCCGGCCGAACGGCTCCGGCCTGCGCCAAGCGCCGGAGGCCGGCAACGGCCGCCCCGCCTTCCAGGCACAGCAGGATCCCCTCCAACCGAGCGACCTCCGCAACGGCGTCCGCCAACTCCTCTTCCCCCACCGCGACCGCCGTGCCTCCTGATTGTCGCACAGCTCGCAAGACCGCGCGGTCGGCGTACGGCCGCGGCACCCGCAGGCCTTCCGCCCGCGTCGAAGCATCCTGCCAGGCCTCAATCCGCTCGGCCTTGGTTTGCATTGCCCGCACGATCGGCGCGCATCCCTCTGCCTGGACCGCGTACAGCCTCGGTCTGCGGGATCCTATCCAGCCGAGCCCCTCCAATTCATCGAAGGCCTTCTCCAGGCCAACCAAGCCGGTCCCCCCGCCTGCAGGATACACGATTGCCTCAGGGGCCTCCCAACCGAAGGCCTCGGCCAGTTCGAACCCCATCGTCTTCTTCCCCTCCACGCGATAGGGCTCGCGCAGGGTTGCCATGTTGAACGCGCCTTGCTCCAGCGCCATCCGGTCCGCTTCCTGCCCCGCCCGGTCAATCAATCCATCCACAGCCATGACATGAGCCCCGGCGCGTTCTGCCTCGACTCGGAAGGCAGGGTGCGCATCGCCGGGCAGAATCACATGAGCCCTCATGCCGGCACGGGCCGCGTAGGCGGCCATAGCACCACCCGCATTCCCGGCCGTGGGGACGACTACTCCCCGGACCCCGAGCTCTGCCGCGCGCGACAGCGCCACCGCCATCCCCCGCGCCTTGAACGAACCCGTCGGATTCACACCCTCGTCTTTGAGGTAGACATGCTCAAGACGGAGCGATGTCGCCAGGCGCGGGACCGGCAACAGTGGAGTGTCACCCTCGCCCAACGTCAGACGGTAGCGATCGTCTTTGACGGGGAGCAGCTCGGTCCAGCGCCATAGCCCGGAGGGGCGGCGGGAGATGTCAAGCGGGGTAATGCGTTGCGCCAGATCACTCAGGTCATAGCGGGCGAAGAGCGGCGAGTCACATCCCTCGCAAACGGTCTGGATCCGATCCGCAGGCAGATGCCGGTGGCACTCTGGACACTCCAGACAGACGACGCGGCCCATGGGCGGCGGAGTATAGCATGGGGTCTCTTGGCCCCGCGGCGGAGCGCATGCCTGTGCTCGCGCGCGGGGGTCTTCAGGGATGACGTCGCGGAAATCGCCGCGTGCGTCAGGGCGGAGCTACGTCGCCGGACAGTTCCTACTCGACATACACCTCGACCCGCTGACCTTCTTCCTCGTCCACGATGTCAATGATCTTCCCGGTCACGCCCTGGCGGATGGACTCCTCCAACTCGCTCATGCTGACGCCCTCCATCTCAGGCACGAAGCGCGCCCCCATCCGTAGGCCGACGTTGACCAAGCTCACCGGCAGGTTGACGTTGACCGCCGTCTTGCCCGAGTCCACATCGGTGACGCGCACCCTGAGCCAGCGCCCCTCCCCCGGCGTGGCCACCGCCCGTTTGCGCTCGGCCTTGGCCAGCGCAGCTAGAAGCCGGGCGCCCTCCTCCGGGGAAATCTTGCGCTCCTCGATCATCTTCAGGATCTTCATCCGCTCTTCCGACGTTGCCATACCCGCCTCCCTACTCGAAGTCCACCCGGACGCGTTCGCCGCCTGCAACGTCGTCCACGTCAATAACCAGATCGCGATCGGACCCTAGCTCGCGTTCGAGTGTCAGCAGCAGCTCATCGACCGCCGTCATATCCATCCCGTGCACCCAGGGCCGCGCGATCTGCACGCCCCAGGCCGCGACGCGGACCGGAATCGGGACCCACACGCGCGCCGCATGGCCTTTTCCCTCACGGACACGAACAAAGATCCACGGCGATGTGCTGCTGCCCGCGGCCAGAATCGTGAGCAGCGTCCCGAGGAGCAGCAACGGGATCGCCGCCAGCCACCACCAGTTTCCCGACGATGCCAGGAATCCGCCTGCACCGAGGAAGGCCATCCCCACAGCCAGTGGAATCAGCCACCATCCTTGTGAGCGCCGGGTCTTGTCCGCTGCGCGCGCCGGCGCACTTTCCAGCCGCCGGACGGCTTCCTGCACGTCAATGCGTCCATCCTCCAGTGTCTGGAGGACACCGAGCTGAGACTTGTCCGTGGTCATGCGCCCATCCTTGCGTCCGGCCGGGACACAATCGAAGCTCCGTGGCGCTGCAGATCCAGCGCCATCCAAGTCAGGGAGCGGTCGGGCCGGAAGCCTAGTTCCCACAGCTCCGGTTCAGCTTCGCCGGCGGCATACTCCAGCGTGCCGCCCGATCCCTCAGGGAGTTCGACCAGTGCGCGGGCCAGCATGGCTTTCTCAACCTTGCCCCGGTACTCTGCGTCCACCACAAGAAGAAAGCGGAAGCCGGCCGCAAGCCGCGCGTGTGCGGAGATGCTGGCCAGCATCACCTCGTGTGGTTTCCAGACCCAGTGGTGCGTCCAGTTCATCCCGATGGCAGCGGGAACGCCGCTACCGCGAAAGAGCCGCTCATCAGGCAGAAAGGGCCACCAGAAGCCATCCGGGAGCACGCGGCGTCCAAGCTCCCATTGCTCGCGCCATTCCGGAAAGCTGCGCGGCCGCAAGCCTTCAAGCGCGGTCAATTGGGGTCGTGGGAGCCCACGCGGCCGGATCCAAATGGTGCGCGTGGAGGTCACCTGGAACCCGAGCGAGAGGTACAGATCGCGGGCGGCCTGACTTGAGCGATTCACCTGAAGCACAACGGTCCTGGCACGCCGCTGCCGCGTCAGGTCGATTGCCGCCTGGACCAGGGAGCGTCCGATGCCGCGCCGCCGCTGATCTGGATCTACCGCCACATTGGCGATCACCCAGCGGTGCGAGTCGCCTTCGACCGGGAGCAGGCTGAGGTTGCCCACCACCTTGCCTGACTCAAGCCACACGAATCCATCCGGCGTCGCGCCGGGCGGAAGGAGCACGCGGCCCAACAGCCAGCCGAGCCAACCGGCCCGTCCCAGCCAACGCATGTCGCGCAGCATCCGCTGCCCCGACGCGTCCAGCTGTCCGGCAAACGCTGCTTGCACAAGACGGGCGACACCGGCCAAATCACGGCGCGGGTCCGTGCGCCGCAACCCGGTCTCAGAAGCCCTGGGGCCGGCGAGAGCCGCAGCAGTCACCCGCCTCCTTCCATCGCCCGGAAGAGCTGCTCCGCCTGCTCGACGCTGATCGCGCCACTCTCCACCATGCGCAGGATCTCCAATCGCTCCTCATCACCCACCGCCGTGCCGCCAGCGGCGGGTTCCCCAAAGTGGATCCGAACGTTGTGCGCCGCGCCGCCCTCGGCCGCACGGCCCGCGCGATTCGCGCGCCGCCGCGACCTGCTCATCGAAACCCGGATGCGCTCGGCGACGTCGTCACGCATCATCCCTGACAGCCCGCCGAGCCTCTGGCTGCGTTCGACCTCCGCCAGGGCCGCATCCACCTCGGCCTCAATGCGAGCCTCGAGGTCCTGCCTCCACTCCTCATTCAGCCCGGCGGCGCCGACACCGATCAACTCCACTCGCAGGTCGCCGTTGGACTCGAGATCCAGCCGGCCTTCTCCTGCCCCCAGCTGCGCCGTGCCTGCCGCTCCGGAGGCCTGGACGTGCGAGGGGAGTCCCACGCGGGCATCGCCGTCGGTACGGTAGCTGACCAGCACCGAGGCGTCGGGGGGCAGACGGCAGAACAAGTCGCCCCCGGCCTGCAGCTTCGACTGCGAACCAGGAGGGGGCGTCAGCTCGGCGTGCACGTCGCCGTGCGCCTTGGCATGCACCGCGCTCCGCACATGCCTGACCGACAACGCTCCCTCCACCAGCCCGATTTCCAACTCAGCCTGCAGACTCTCACAACGCGCATCGCCACCGATCCACTCGGCCGCCACCGCGCCGCTTGCCTGGACAATGCGCACATCTCCGGCGATCCGCCCCAGATGGATTTCCCCCATTCCTCGCAAGTTCAGGTCCCCGCCTACCGTGGCCAGGCTTGCCCTACCGGTCATCCCACTCAGGCGCACATCGCCAGCGACCGCACCGATATCAAGCCGTGCCCCCGCTGGCAGGAAGAGCAGGCAGCCAACACGCGAGGCGACCACCACCTGTTCCCCTTCGCGCGTGACCGTCAGATCCTCGCGGAAAGGCGCCTGGGCCTCGAGCAAGGAGCCATTCCGCCCAACGATGCGCAGGTCGCCACCTACTGACTGCACGCTCACCTGCGGGGTTCCGCCAACCTCGAGTGTGATCGTCTCCATCGTTGCCGCCCTCCCGCTATCCGCCTTCCAAGGCACGCATGGCTTCCTCAGATGTGATCTTCCCCGCAGCCAGCTCGTCGAGCACACGGTGGCGCGCCTCGTCCGCGACGGCCATCTCAGCCCCCACCACGAAACCCATCTGGCGAATGATCTCGCTCAGCCTTGCCCGCAACGTCGGGTAGGAGAGCCCCACCTCGCGTTCCATCCGGTTGAGCTTCCCCTCGCAGCGGACAAAGGCCTCCACGAATCCAACTTGTTCAGGGGTGAGTCGGCCCAGGCGGCCGACCTCAAAGTGGCCCTCGATCGCCGTGTCGCACTTGCGGCAGTGTAGCCGCGTCACCGCTAGAGGGTCACCGCACACAGGACAGTTGGTCAGCAGGACATTCATCCAGCGCCTCCAACGGCCACTCAGCCACGAGCGAAACACCACTTAAGTAAGTCCAGCCCATTGTTCAACGGAATGCGCCTGGAGTCAATGTGAACATTGATATTATTGAACTGCGGTTTCAGGCTTCCGCGGCGCTTGGCGGGCGCTTCCGAGGCCAGCCCAAGGCTGATAGAATCCCGGGCCCGGCAGTTGCATACGCCGCCGGTACCCCCGGGAGCGGGACCGGATGACAGACACACTCCCCACCCCAGCCAGTGAAGAACATCTGGATCTGCGTCTGGAGGGCATGGCATACGGCGGCGACGCCTTCGGCCGTGACGCGGCAGGCCGGATGATCTTCGTTCCGTTCGCCCTGCCCGGAGAGCGCGTCTCAGCCCAGGTGATTGAAACCCACGCACATTGGTGCCGGGCCCGGCTGATGGAGGTCCTCGAGCCCTCGGCCGATCGCGTCACGCCGCGGTGCCAGCACTATGGTGCCTGCGGCGGATGTCACTACCAGCACGTGGGATCGCCTGCGCAAGCGGCGATCAAGCAAGCCATCCTGCGCGCCCAGCTTGAGCGGCTGGGGGGCTTTCGCGATCCGGTCGTCTTACCCGCCGTGCCGTCACCGTCGGCGTGGACCTATCGCAATCACGTCCAGTTCACCCAGGCGCCAGATGGCCGCCTTGGATTCCAGGCCTCGCACTCACATCAGCCGCTGCCCATCGAGGAATGCTATCTCCCCGAGCCAACCATCGGCGCCATCTGGCCTGCGTTGCGGATCGATCCCATCCCCGCGCTGGAACGCGTGGCGCTACGCTGCGCCGGCGACGAGGCACAGGTCATCTTCCATGCGGGGGATGATCCCGATGTGGAACTGGAGATCGACCTTCGTGCTTCCGCCGTCTGGATCAGTCCCTCCGGCACTCACAACCTGGCCGGCGACTCGGCACTGGTCTTCCATGTGCACGGCCGCCCGTTCCGCGTGCACGCCGCGTCCTTCTTCCAAGTGAACTCGGCCCTCACCCCCAACCTGGTTAGCTTGGTCCTGGACGGCTTGCAGCTCCGCCCCGGCCAGACCGTGGTTGACCTCTATGCCGGCGTCGGGTTGTTCAGTGCATTTGTCGCCCAGCAGGGTGCACAGGTGCTGGCGGTTGAGCAATCCTCATCGGCATGCGACGATTTCGCTTTCAACCTGGACGACTTCGACGCCGTATCCCTGTACCGGGCTGCCGTCGAGCAGGCCCTGCCCGCGCTGCCTGCCCGCCCGAACGCCGCCATCGTCGATCCTCCTCGGGCGGGCCTTGGCCGCGAGGTCGTGACCGCGCTGACTGCGCACTCCCCCGCACGCCTGGTCTACGTTTCCTGTGATCCGTCCACGTTGGCCCGCGACGGCCGAATGCTTGCCGATGCGGGCTACGATCTCGAGCAGGTCACACCCATCGACCTGTTCCCGCAGACCTTCCACATCGAATCGGTCTCCGTCTGGTCGCACTAGCACCTAGCCACGCCCAGCGAGGTACAATCCGCACACCGCACCCGTCCGGTGCGGTTTCGTTGCCCGAATACCTGAGGTCCCCACATTGACTGTGCCATCCCGCATCGACTTCGCCCTTGACCTCGCCCGGCGCGCCGGCGAGCTGCTTCGCACGGGGTACGGCCATGCCGGCAGCGTGCGCTACAAGGGCCCCATTGATCCGGTGACCGAGTACGACCTTCGCAGCGAGGCAATGATCCGCGAGGCGATCCAGCGCACCTTCCCCGACGACTCGGTCGTGGGCGAGGAGGGCGGCATCAGTGGCGACGGCACAGGCCGCTGGCTCGTCGACCCGCTCGACGGAACCGTCAACTTCGCCCACGCGGTCCCGATCTTCGCTGTGACGTTGGCCTACCTGCAGGGCGACCGCCCCGTGCTCGGCGTCACCTATGATCCCATGCGCGATGAGATGTTCCATGCCTCTGCCGGCAACGGCGCGTGGCTGAACGGGCAGCGCCTGCATGTGTCCGCCTGCAAGCAGCTCGATCGGGCCCTGCTCATCACCGGGTTCCCGTACGGCATTCAATCGGCTCCCAACAACAACCTCGGTCACTACGCCGCGTTCACCATGCGGTCGCTCGGCGTACGCCGACTAGGATCCGCCGCCCTCGACCTGGCCTACGTTGCGGCCGGCCGATTCGACGCGTACTGGGAGTTTGGCATTGGGCCCTGGGACGTTGCCTCAGGGATGTTGATGGTTGAGGAGGCAGGCGGCCGGGTGACTCGAACCGATGGGCAGCCGGATCCACTGCGCGACCCCATCTCGATCCTGGCGAGCAACGCGTGGCTGCACCCCGCCATGCTGGCGGTTCTGAACAGCAATGAGCCAACGGTTTGAGATGGATCGGGCAGATGAGCGCCGGGCCTAGCCCCGTCGCTCGAGGGTCTTCAGCCTCTGCGTGAGCACGGTCGGGTCCACGCGCGATGTCTGGTCAAGGCTCAGCGGCGTTACCGAGACGACCCGGTCCACGCGCAGCGCGCGCACGTCGGAGTCTTCCTCCAGCGTCTCGGGCATCCTGACCTCGTACCCCACCCTCCCCGGGATGTCCAACCGGTCACGTTTTGGAGGTATGGGTACATAGTATCGGTGGTGCGAGAGTCGCGTCACCCGCCAGGGAGTCTCCGGTGTAGCGCCCAGAGGCACATTGACATTCAGCACATTCAGGTCGGGAATGCTCTCCCCGTCAAGCAACAGCCGGGCGAAGGCGGCCGTGAAGTGTCCGGCCACGCTGAAGTCGACCTCGTTCGAATAGGTATAGAAGAAGCTGCTGTCGGTTTCCTGGGACACAGCCAGGGCGGGGACACCGAACATCGCCCCCTCCATCGCCGCCCCAACCGTTCCGGAGATCGAGATCCCGGTTGTCAGGTTCTCGCCGTAGTTGATGCCCGCCACGACAAGGTCCGGCTTGCGCGGGGTCAGCTCGAAGATGGCGTGCTGCACCGCCTGGGCCGGCGTCCCCCCAACGGCATATACCTTCCACGTCTTGCCGCCGACGGAGACCTGCTCCTCGTGGA
>JAPLGR010000537.1 GCA_026390045.1 Chloroflexota bacterium
ACAAGGACGGTCTGGACCACATCCCGCCCACTCAGTTTGCCGGACGTCCTTGCATGTACCAGCGCTTGCTCCTCTACGCATTCGAAGCGGGTCAGGCCAGGGAGTTGGCCAACGTAGTCGGCTGCATCGATGATCCCTTCCTTGTCGGGGCCACCCTATTTGACTTTGACCACGACG
Source organism: Chloroflexota bacterium (assembly GCA_026390045.1). Classification (GTDB taxonomy): domain Bacteria; phylum Chloroflexota; class Anaerolineae; order Anaerolineales; family E44-bin32; genus DYJB01. The sequence goes on from JAPLGR010000537.1 coordinate 178, forward strand.
ACCAATTGGAGATCATCGCCGTGCCAAGTTGGGAGCGGTATGGCGACTGCACCGAGACACAGCAGGATCTGCTGTGTTGGCACGAGCTTCATCTGGGATATACCCTGTACGAGTGGAACAGAACTCGGTTCAGCCTGCGCCGCTAGGGGGGCCGCTCCTTACTGCCCCCAGCTGGCTCTGATACCGTTCCTGACACTGGGGCTTTTAGGCACAAGGGTGCAGGTTCGACCCCTGCACGGCCCACCATCCGATCCGCGCTGAAATGCAGTCGCCGCTACGCATATTCCCTCCGAAATGGCGAGCGAAAACCAGGGAAGATGCACCAGGGCAAAGTAATCGCACTTGCCGCTCATATCGCGCGGGATAAGCTCCACGAATTGAACGAGCCTCGAATTCCCGCGAATGACGAGGAAGCAATACGCCGCTTGGTCAATTGCCTTCGAAATAGGGGGGATCCGACTGGTGATTCGCCAATTTCCCTAGGTTAGCCACCCCACCTAGGTGTGCACACATTTCCCTGCCTATAACCTGTCCCATCAGTGCGTTGACCCGCCTTCACTCGCCTCCTATAATCCGTGCTCCCCTGTCCTCGAAGGAGGCACTACGCGTATGGCTACTGCTCCCCCCGAGCCCGTTGTGGATGTGATGTTCATCGGCGCCGGCCCGAGTGGGCTGTTCGGTGCCTTCTACGCCGGGCTGCGCGAAATGTCGGTCCGCGTCATCGACAACCTGCCCCAGGCCGGCGGGCAACTCACGGCTCTCTACCCCGAGAAGTTGATCTACGACGTCCCCGGCCACCCGGCCATCCTAGCCAGGGACCTGGTAACCAACCTGCTTTGGCAGGCGCAGAAGTGGAATCCGGCGATCGGGCTGGCCGAGCGCGCCACGACGCTGACACAGGTCCCTCTTCCTGGCGGTGCACCGCACGAGACCTGTTGGCGCATCGAGACCGACAAGGGAAACTATCTGACCCGCGCCGTCATTATCACCGCCGGCATCGGCGCCTTCGAACCGATCAGATTGAACAACGACAGCATCCTGCCCTTCGAGGGTAAGGGTGTAGCCTATTTGGCCTCCGATCTCAACGCCTACGCCGGCAAGCGGGTGCTGATCGTTGGCGGCGGTGACAGCGCCGTCGACTGGGCGTTGGCGCTTGGGAAGGTTGCCCGGGAGGTGACGCTCATCCACCGCCGCGAGGGCTTCCGCGCACACGACGCGTCGGTCAACGCGCTGCAGGCCTCGAAGGTGGACGTGCGCCTGTTCCATGAGATCCGGGTGCTGCAGGGCAAGGGCCGGCTCGAACGCGCCGTCATCTTCGACAACCGGACGCAGGCGGAAACGACACTCGAGGTCGACGAGGCCATCCTGGCGCTCGGCTTCAAGGCTGACCTCGGGCCGATCCGCGAGTGGGGCGTCGAGACCGTCGGGCGACGCTACGTCAAGGTCAACAGCCGTATGGAGACCAACCTGCCAGGCGTGTATGCCGCCGGCGATATCACCTCGCAGGAGGGCGTCGATCCGCTCAACCTGATCGTCGTCGGCCTCGGGCAGGTGACGGTGGCGGTGAACTACGCCTACGCGCGCATCAAGCCCGGCGGCAAGGTTTTCCCTGGGCACTCGAGTGAGCGGGCCGGCGGAGGGCGCTGATTCTGGCGCAGATCTCTCAGGAAT
>JAPLGR010000562.1 GCA_026390045.1 Chloroflexota bacterium
GAAATGTACGGCGGGGACGCGGCGGCCGCGAACGTGGCGGAGATCATCGTAGCCAAGCACCGGAATGGACCGACGCATTCCGGAATCGGACTGGTGTTTCGGCGGGAGCTGGCCAAGTTCGAGAATGCGGCTTGCCTCAGCAGCCGACCTTGCTGCAGCTGACGATCCGCGTCCAGGGTGACGGGGGCCCGTTTCGGGTAGGGGGTAGCCTGCGGGCGTGGTCATGCTAGCGGCGGAAGCGAGGACCGTCGACCGCACCTGCCTGATGGGGCTGAAAGGTAGGGCTTGACGCCCCGTGCGTCTTCGAGTAATATTACTCAGAGTACTGAGTAATCCGTCAATGACCTTCGCCCGCCCACAGGCCGCCATCCTCGCCCGCCGAATGAAGGAACCCCGGCGATTCATCCAAGCCGTCGTAGGTCCGCGCCAGGTCGGCAAGACCACCCTGGTGCAGCAGGTCACGGAGGCGTCGGGCCTGCCAACGCGTTTCGCCAGTGCCGATGAGCCTACCCTGAAAAGCCCGCTGTGGATCGAGCAGCAATGGGCGGCGGCGCGCCTTGAGGCGCGGGAAAGCGGCCGCCGCGGGGTGGTCCTCGTGTTGGATGAGATCCACAAGATCCCCGGCTGGTCCGAGTCCGTCAAGCGCCTGTGGGACGAGGACACCCGGGCCCGCCGTTCGCTCAAGGTGATCCTCCTCGGTTCGGCGCCACTTCTCATGCAGCAGGGACTGACGGAGAGCCTGGCGGGACGGTTCGAGACCGTCCGCCTGCCGCACTGGTCACTCGGTGAGATGCGGGATGCCTTTGGATGGTCACTCGACGAGTACCTCTTCTATGGTGGCTATCCGGGCGCTGCGCCGCTCATCCATGACCCTGCCCGCTGGTCGCGGTACATCCTCGATTCGTTGATCGAAACGACCCTGGCACGAGACGTGCTGCTCCTCTCCCGTGTCGACAAGCCTGCCCTGCTTCGGCGGCTCTTCCAGCTCGGCTGCAGCTACTCCGGCCGGGTACTGTCGTTCACCAAGATGGTCGGGCAGCTTCAGGATGCTGGCAATACGGTCACGCTGGCACACTATCTGGAACTGCTCTCCGCGGCGGGGATACTCACAGGGCTTCAGAAGTATTCGGGCGAAACCGTACGCCAGCGCGCTTCAAGCCCCAAGCTGCAGGTGCTGAACAACGCGCTGCTGAACGCTCAGTCCGGGCTTGCACTGCCGGATGCACGGTCCGACCCCGAGTTCTGGGGGCACGTGGTGGAGTCTGCTGTGGGGGCGCACCTGGCGAATGCAGCTGCGGTGGGGGCCTGCCAGCTCTTCTACTGGCGCGACCGGAACCGCGAAGTGGACTTCGTGACGCGGGCAGGCCGCACGCTCACCGCCCTCGAGGTGAAGAGCGGCCGGGCGCGTGACACGCGACCGGGCCTGGAAGCGTTCGCCACGGAGTTCAAGCCTCGCCGCAGCCTTCTCATTGGCGGCGGCGGGATCGAGGTTGAGGAGTTCCTGCTGCAACCGGTCAAGCACTGGGTCACGGGGTAGGCGCCTTCGCTGGATGAATGTGGTCCGGGGCCGGCGGGGAATTCCCGCGGGCAACCGAAACATCGTGGCGAGGGTGTGCCATCGATGTTGGACCCGCGAAACGCATGCCTGCAGCACGGAGAAGGGCGCGAAGGGGAGGCTGGAGCCGGGAAAATGTGCGGTGCAGCCGAAGCGAGCCAGATGGGCCGGCAGGTGGAGCTGGGTCGATTCGTCGAGCGCCTGCGGGGTGCAGTGATCCACGAGGCGGCTGCCGAGCGGCAGCGGATCACGGCTGTCTGGAACAAATCTCAGGCCGAGCGCGTGGCCGACGGCCAGGCCATTGAGGGCCTGCGCGTCGTCGGTTTGAACCCTCTGGGAGGCATCCGACTTAGCTGTTCCCGAAACCAGTCGCGCTTTCGGGAGGGTGACATTCTGTGCCTGAACCGGGGCAGCCCGCTGTTCCAGCCCAGTTGGAACGTCACGCTCGAGCAGGATGATGAAACGGAGTTGCTGGTCCTGCCCATAGAAGAGGTATCGGACCTCGGCGTGCTGGAGAGCATGCCGGAGGGTTGGTTCCTGGATGAGGGCTATCAGGACCTGAGCGCCTTCTACCTCGATGCTCTGGCCGAAGCCGGGGACAGCCTGGTGGGCATTCAGCGGATCCTGCCGCTGCTGATGAATCAGGTGCGTCCGCGGGCCGCCGTCGAGGTCTATGAACGCGGCTTTGCCGCCGCGGAGGAGGTGGGGCTGAATGAGGAACAGGCGGAGGCTCTGGCGCAGGCCTATGCCACTGACCTCACGTGGCTGATCCAGGGACCACCGGGTACGGGCAAGACGCTGGTCCTTGCCCACCTGGCCCGCATGCTGGCAGAGGATGGAGAGCGGGTGCTGATCACCGCCCTCACGCACCGGGCGATCAACAACGCGCTGAACAAGCTGGGTCAGATCGCGCCGGAAACTCCGGCGGCGAAGATCGGCCAGGTGCAGCGGGCCGATGGCCTGGTCGGAGTTGAGAACTACCCCTACTTCAACGTCGCGCCCATGGCCGAGATGGAGAAAGGCTACGTGATCGGGGCAACGCCCTTCGCCACCCGGAGCAAGCGGCTGGCGGGGGTGGAGTTCGACACGATCCTCTTCGACGAAGCCAGCCAGGTCACACTCCCGCTGGCGGTGATGGGGATGCTGGCCGGCAAGCGCTACATCCTGTTCGGGGACCAGAAGCAGCTGCCGCCTGTCGTGTCCGGCCGCACGCGAAGGGGTGATCTCCAGGAATCGATCTTCGCGAGTCTGGCGGGGCAAGGACACGGAACCACAAAGAGGCGGGTGTGGTGGTCGACCTAATCCTGGCGCTGCTGGAGAGCGGCCTGCCGCCCGGTGAAGTCGGAGTGGTGGTGCCCTATCGGGCGCAGAGCCGGGAGATCCGGACCCTGCTGCGCACCGCTCTGCCGGATCTTGAAACGCGGCAATGGATCGTGGTGGATACGGTCGAGCGGATGCAGGGGCAGGAGCGCGACGTGGTGATCGTATCGCTCACCACCTCGAACCCGTGGTTCGCGGCCCACTTGGCCGAGTTCTTCTTCCAGCCCGAGCGGCTGAACGTCGCCATCACGCGCCCACGCACGAAGCTCATCGTGGTAGGAAGCCGGCATGTGCTGCGAGCCGAGCCGGAGGATCCGGAACAGCAGGCCAGCGTGGCGCTCTTGCTGGACTTGCTCGATTCGTGCGCGTACCGCCTGCTCGAGCATCCG
>JAPLGR010000365.1 GCA_026390045.1 Chloroflexota bacterium
GGCGCGCGTGACGAGCTCACATTCGCAGACGATCGATGGCGTGGGTACCGACGGCGAGTGGTCTATCTGGTCGAGGCGGCGCGGGAGCCGATGGTAGGTACGGCCGGCGGGTTCGAGGGGCGTGCTGGCGGTCGTGCAGACGTCGCTGGCGCCGAGCTTCGGCGCAACGACCCGCATCACCTCTTCTGCCATCAGTCGGAACGTGGTGAGCTTGCCTCCGATCACGCTCACCAGACCAGACACGCCGTGGGTTGTGGCGTGATCGAGGATCGTGTGTGCTCGAGGCAGCATGCGCGTTTCGGCGCCCGAGGCGGGCGTCGGCCGGTAGAGTGGCCGGATGCCGGACCAGGCCCGCAGGGCGCGACGTGCCGCAATGCCGGGAACAAGGACATCGGCCTCCGCCAGCAGCAGGTCGATCTCCCAGGGCGCGATAGTCAGGTCGTCCGGTGATTGCACGGCCTCGTCGGTGGTGCCAAGTACCAAGACCGTTCCCACGGGGACCAGGATGTCTCCGTCGGAGGGGGGTTTGCAGCGATTGACAACCGTGTTAACGAGGCGAGAGGCCATGGCGACCATCGCGCCGCGTCCCAGGGCGATAGGCAAGTCAACGCCCGCCATGGAGGCGATTCCCTTCGCCCAGGGACCCGCGGCGTTGACAACGACCTGAGCGCCGACCTGCTTCCGCTCGCTGGACTTCAGATCAATGATCTCCGCGCCCACCACCGCGTCGCGTTGCATGATGATCCGATCGACCTTGTGGCGAAGCCATACTTGCCCGCCCGCGGAACGGATGGCCTCCGCCAGCAGATGCAGTAGGTCGAAGGAATCGAGCGAGCCGTCGCGCACGCGAAACGCGCGCGTCAGGGCCGGGCTGAGCAGCGGCTCGGCATGCAGGACCTGGGGTAGGGTGACCTCGTCAGCCGGAACGCCGGCTGCGCGGCACGCAGCAAGCCAGCGGTCGGGGAAGTCCGGAGGATCGGTTGGGACGGAGACGAAGAACCCGCCTGTGTCCTCGATGGTTGATGGCGCCAGCCGGCGCAGGATCGCGTTCTCCCTCGCGCAATCGCGCGCGGAGGGGGGATCGGAGATGACGTAGCGGCCGCCAGAATGGAGGAGACCATGGTAGCGGCCGGATGTCCCTTGGCCGAGATCGGATTGTTCGACGAGCAGGACCTTGATGCCGCGCAGGCAGGCATCCCAGGCGACGCCGAGGCCGGTGGCGCCGCCGCCGATGACGAGGAGTTCAGTGGAGGACGCGAGCATGACGGGACGATTGTCCCATAGTCCGTATCGGTGTCAACCTCTGACGTCCGGGGGCGGGATGGTGGGGGCGTCGGCCCGCCTTTCGATCCCAAGATCACGGACGAAGTCCACCGTCGTCGCGGTTTCCTGGTAGCCGAGCGCGAGGTAGAACGCGTGGGCCGCCGTGCGGACGACGTCTGTTCGAAGGAGCAAGCGCGCGCGTCCCGACTGGCGTGCCCAGGTCTCTGCGGCGGTGACCAACATGCGGCCGATCCCGCGGCGGCGGTGCGTCCTCCGGACGACGATGGAGACGACTTCGGCCGCCTCATCCGCCGTCAGATCGCGCGCGACGCGCAGGTGGGCAAAGCCGAGCAGCAGGTCGCTTTCGACCGCCATCAGGATGCGGTCCTCGCGAGGCAGCACATTGATCCGCCGGTGAATGGATGACTCGTCCGCGGGCATGCCCTCGGCCTGGAGCAGCTGGGCGATCTGTGCCAGGAAAGACTTCGGCGGGTGGGGTGTGCGAATGATCTGAATGCTCACGCGACAACCTCAAGCGGGCGCTGCCCACCCGCGGCTGCGTTCGATCGCCCGGTGCCAGGAGTCAAGCAGGGCACCTCGCTGATCAGCGGACATTCGTGGCAAGTACTCTCGCTCCAGCTGCCAACCGGCAGACACCTGCTCAGGGGACTCCCAGAAACCGATCGCCAAGCCTGCCAGATAGGCCGCCCCGAGCGCGGTTGTCTCGGTGACCATGGGGCGCTGGACGGGCTTGCCGAGGAGGTCCGCCTGGAACTGCATCAGCAGGTCGTTGCGCGCCGCACCTCCATCGACCCGCAGCGCGGCGACCTCGCGGCCAGACTCCCGCGCCATCACCTCCAGCACATCTGAGGACTGGTAGGCGATCGACTCAAGACTCGCGCGGGCCAAGTGCCCGGACGTCGACCCGCGCGTCAGCCCGACGATGGTCCCACGCGCGTAGGCATCCCAGTGGGGCGCGCCAAGGCCGACGAAGGCCGGAACGAAGTACACCCCGCCGTTGTCTTCCACGCTGCGGGCCAGCGGCTCGACGTCTGCGCTGGATGAGATGATTCGTAACCCGTCGCGCAGCCACTGCACGACGGCACCGGCGACAAAGACGCTCCCCTCGAGGCAGTACGTCGTGCCGGTTGGCGTGCGCCAGCCAATGGTCGTGAGCAGGCCCTGGCTCGAGGTCACGGCATCCGGCCCGGTGTTCAACAGCATGAAACAGCCTGTGCCGTAGGTGTTCTTTGCCATCCCAGGCGCGAAGCAGGCCTGCCCGAATAAGGCTGCCTGCTGGTCCCCCGCCAGGCCGCTGATCAGTATCGGTGCCCCCAATAGGGATGGCTCGGTTGTGCCGAACACCTCCGACGACAGCCGTACTTCGGGTAGCAGGGATGGCGGGATCCGCAGGTGGTCCAGGATCGCGTCGTCCCAGGAGAGCGAGTGGATGTTGTACAGCATCGTTCGGGAGGCATTGGATGGATCGGTGACGTGCAATCGGCCGGCTGTCAGGCGCCAGATCAGGAAAGTGTCAACCGTGCCGAAGGCCAGCTCGCCGCGCTCGGCCCGCGCTCTGGCACCGGGGACGTTGTCCAGCAACCAGGCGAGCTTGGTCCCCGAGAAGTACGCGTCGGCGACAAGGCCGGTGTGATCGTGGATGACCTTGTCGAATCCCTCGGCCCTCAGGCGGTCGCACATCGGCGCGGTCCGGCGGCACTGCCAGACGATGGCATTGGCCAAGGCTTGGCCGGTCTTGCGGTCCCACAGCAGCGTGGTCTCGCGCTGGTTTGTGATTCCGATGGCGGCGATGCGGCTTGGGTCGATGTGGGCGCGAGAGATCGCTTCGTGCGCCGTGGCCAACTGGCTGGTCCAGATGGCCTCAGGGTCATGCTCGACCCACCCGGGCTGCGGGAAGAGTTGGGGAAACTCCTGCTGGGCGGAGGCGACGGCCAAGCCGTGCGCGTCGAACAGGATGGCGCGCGAAGAGGTCGTGCCCTGATCGAGTGCGAGGACGTAGTCCGCCATCTCCCATCCTCTCGAGGTGCGCCGACGGTGAAGTGGAGTCACGGCTGGCGCGGCGCATATATGGGACCTGGCCCGCGCGGGGCGTCGAACTATCGCGACACGCCCCGGCGACCGCCGCTCATTGTGACGCACGCGCCAGGATTGGGCAAGCGGGTAGGGGCCTGCCTCGAATCAACCTCACCCTCCGGTTCGACGGCTTTCGGTGTGGCAGCAGGGGCTGACGTGATCCTCGCCTGTGCGCCCATCTACCGGCACCGATTCCGGCTAGAATAGGGAACACCACAGCGATAGTCCTATCGTTCGGTGAGACTCAAACACGGAGACAACCATGGGGAAGGGATCTGCGTTTGGCAAGTCGATTCTGATCGGCGACCAGTTTGTGCTCGAAGAGGTGCCGGCGATCGTCTCGACTATCCCGTTCGAGACCAAATGCGAAGTCAAGCGAATTGACGGAGAAGGCTGGCAGCTCGAAGACAACCGCACCGAAGTGCCCGGCTACAAGAACAAGAAGAAGGATCAGCAGGTCGTCTCCATCAACCGCATCCTTGAGGTGATGGGCATCGACGTCAAGAAGACCCCCATCAAGATCACCTATGGTGGCAGCCTGCTGGCTGGCAGCGGGGTGGGTGCCAGCGCGGCCGTCTGTGTCTCCCTCGCACGAGCGTTGAACGAGGAGTTCAAGCTTGGCTACACCATCGAGCAGATCAACCACGTGGGATGGGAGGGCGAGTTCGCCTATCACGGCATTCCCAGCGGCGTCGATAACACCGCCTCGGCCTATGGCGGGCTCCTGCTCTTCTGGGTCAAGGGGAAGGAGCAGCATTTCGAGAGGATCAACTGCAAGAAGCCGCTCCATATCGTCCTGGGCAACAGCGGCGTGACCGCCAATACCGCTTTGCTGGACGACTACATTGCCGAGATGAAGGCCAAGGATCCTGCCGGATTCAAGTCCCGCATGGAAGCGATCAAGGCCCAGGTGTTCGAGATGAAGTCCGCCCTGGAAGCCGGGGATCTGGCGAAAGTGGGCGCCATCATGACGGCTAACCACGAGATCCTCATTCAGATGGGGCTCTCGCATGAGAAGCTGGTCTACCTGTGCAATCTGGCCCTGAAGATGGGCGCGTTGGGAGCCAAAGTCACCGGCGGCGGCAGGGGCGGCTACATGAATGCCCTGACAACCGACGAGAAGATGCAGGCGGCCATTGCATCTGCAATGGAGGCTGAGGGGTACAAAGTCATTCGAACCACGATAGGCAAGTAGCATGGGCAAAGAGGATTTCCTCAAAGAAATCCGCAAAGGCATCAGCTGGATGCGGGCGGCCGGCAACGAGGTCGCCCTCGTCCACCACAACGATTCCGACGGATTGACCTCGGCGGCCATCCTGCAGACCGCTTTCACGCGCGCGGGTTTCGCCGTCCATCGGATCTGCATCGAGCGTGTGCATCCCCCTATCGTGGCGCGTATTCATGACCAGTTTCCCGCGACCATCTTCTATGTAGACCTGGGGGCGCAGGCCGCGCCTGTCATCTCTGAGGCCAACAAGGGCAGGCGCACCACCCTCATCCTGGATCACCATCATCCCCACAAGCCAACCGATCCCAAGGTCCTGAATATGGCCACGGAGTTCTACGGGATGTCTGGCGATATGGACATCTCGGCTTCCACCGCGGCCTACTTCTTCGCGCTTGAGCTGGACAAGGCCAACCGCGATCTGGCGCATGTCGGTGTGCTGGGCGCAGTAGGGGATGAGCACGATCGGGAAGGCGGCCTGGTCAAAGAGAACCGCGAAGCGTTGATGGATGCCGTCGAGCAGGGCCAGGTGCGCATCGAGGTGAACGGGAAGGGGAAGGAGATCTACTCACTCACCCTCTTCGGAGACGTGACCCCGATGGCGCCGCTAGGGATCGAGGTCACGACTTTCGGGGGCGTGGGCTACTATGCGGACGGTCCCGCCCTCGGGATCCGGGTGTGCCTGGAGGGATTCTTCCCCGAAGCCAAACGCCGCCTGAAGGAACTGCGCCAGACGCAGCAAACGGCATACGAGAGGACCACGGCGCGCTTGAAGCGGGAGGGCTTCCGCGAAACCGAGCACATCCAGTGGTTTACGGTGGGGGATGACTTCTCGCCCATGGGCGTGAAGATCATCGGCGAGTACTGCTGGGACATCCGCAACGAAGATTTCGTCAATCCCGCGAAGTACATCGTCGGATTCCAGAACATGGCGAAGGACGTCCCCGGGGTGGGGTCTTTCGACTGGGTGCAGACGAAAGCCTCGATGCGGCTCCCGACGCCCCTGGAACACAAGGTCCTGATCGACAAGTCGATGCCGGGCCTGGGCTGGGTGGTCCCCGAAGCGGCCAAGCGCGTGGGTGGCTCGATCGATGCCTGCCACGACTACACGGCCGCGACCATCGTCGGCATCGGCAAGGAAGAGGCGCTGGTGATGGAGATGGAGAATCTGGTCAAGGCCAAGCTGTCGAACAACTAGGCGAGAGCGGCCGGGGGACCGGCCCGAGAGCGACCCGAAAACCGA
>JAPLGR010000499.1 GCA_026390045.1 Chloroflexota bacterium
AGCCACGCGATCAGCAGAGCGCGCAGCGCCTTGGGGCCTGGGCGGAGCTCGCGGGCGATCAGGAACACGCCGATGGGCTGCAGGTAGCCGCGCAGCGAGGTGAATCCTGCCGTCCGGCTGGGCGAGGCAAGCGTCTCAACAGCGCCCCAGAGGACAATCGCGACCAGCAGCAAGTCGACTCCGTCGGGCTGGATCCCGGGCTTCTGCCTGCGCCACTGCATGAGCCACTGCAGCGCCACAATGCCCAGCAGGGCAAGGATCAACACGAACCACCAGCGGCCGAGCGCCGTCACGGTCTCCACCGATGCCACGTCGCGGACGAGAAGCCGTCGGGTGACGAAGTCCCGCAGAGGGACACCGAGGACGAGGACCGCCAGCATGAGGAACGGGCGACGCCAGCCGATCAGGATCGTCGCCGCGCCGACGGCGAGCGCCATAGTGAGCGTTGTCCCGCCAAGAGCCATCGGATCAATACTCCTCAGGTCGACCGGGGCAGATCTGTTGGGGGTGAATCGCCCCGCTGACCCAAAACGCGCCTCGGCCGCGCAGCGTGCCGAACGGGATCATAAGCAGGGTGCGTCCGGTGGAGCCATGAGTGCTTATTGTAGCCGCAGCGCCGGCTGGCAGGTGGGCACGGTAGCCCAGCGGTCAAGGGGGAGTCACGAGCAGTACCTGGTAGTTCCCTTCCTCGGCCACGAAGACACGCTGGAATCCGCTCCCGATCTCGGCTTCGATCAGCGACCACAATGCTGGGTTATCTCGGTACAGCCCGGCGTCAACGTACACAACCTGCATGTCCTGCACACGCATCCAGCGCACGACCTCGGCTGGGTCGTCGAACTGAGGAACATCTGTGGACGAGAGAGTCGCCGGATTCATGCCAGCCGCCTGCACCACCCCAGGGATGCCGGTGGCGACGAGCGTGCCCGGCGGGAAGTGATCGCGCAGGTACAGCAAGGCCTGCTCATCTCCCGCCACCCCAAGTTGTCGGATCTTAGGCGACGGGAAGGAGCCGTGCAGGATCAGGCCGGCGGGCAGGAAGACCGCCAGCAGGATCGCGGCGGCTGAAGCGCGTTCGCGACGCGCCAGGATGATGCCAATCCACAGAGCAGTCAGCATCACCGCAGCAGTGTAGTAGATCGCCAACTTGTTGTCTGCCACTCCATAGACCGCGACGGCACCCCACACAGCTGACCAAACCGCGACTCTCGGCCACTGCCCGAGTGCTCCGACCAGTTCGGACAGGCCAATGGCCGCCAGCGCGTAGACCGAGAACCACCAAAGCCGCGGGTAGCTCAGACGGATGATGGTGATAACAAACACCGACAGGAAAGGCAAGGCGAAAGCCACGAGGGCGACCGGGAGCTTGTACTCACGCCGCCGCACCAGGGTGAGGAAGCCGGCCGCCGCGAACACGACAAAGGCCGCTGCGAAGCGCTTGCCGTACGCCTCCAGGAAGACCGATGGCAATCCGATGCTGAAGGCCCGCACGCGGGCAAGATAGGCAACTGGATTGCGACGGATGGCGTTCCACACTGAGTAGTGGTTCTCCTCTGGCGTCCCGAACAGTCTACGCGCCTCGAGGCGCGCTTCAACCACGCGGTTGCGTTCGCCGGTTCCCTCGTAGACCGCCTGTTGGCCATCCTCGAAGTTGCTGTACGTCCGCTCAAACGTCCCGAGGGTGAACGTGCCGGACTGCAGTCCGCTGATCAAGATGACACCGCCGATGAGCGCCACCGGCGGCAGGACGGAGGCTACGAGAGCGCGCCATCGGCGGCCCTTGGGCGCCAGCAACAGGAGGAGCGGAACGAGCACCAATGCCAGCAGAACGCCATCGTTGCGCGCCAGCGCCGCCAGCCCGACGAGGGCCGAGGATCCCCAGGCGTGTCGCAAGTTGTGATTGGCGTGGAACGCCAGCACCTCTGCCAGGCTGAGCCCCGCCAGTGCTGAGTAGAGCGGGTCGCTTGGGTACCTGAATAGGCTGGTGAACAGGGGCGAGACGAACGTCATACCGAGCAGGATCGCTGCCGCCGGCGTGGGAAGCCGGCGGGCGATTCGGTACGCGCATAGCCACAGCAGGCCGTACAGAATCAGCCGGGCGAGGGAGGCGCTGTGCACCAGCCAGAACGGGGAGTCGAGGAACGGAAGGCACGTGAGGGCGTACAGAATCGACACAAGCGGGCTGCTTCCAACGGTCGGCAGCCATCCCGCGAGAATCGCCCTCCCGCTCTGGATCCAAGCTGCCTCGTCCCACATGTTGAGGTCGCGCAGATTGGGGACGAACTCGGCCTGGTTGAGGAACAGCCCGGCAGCCAAGAGCACCAACGCGAGCACGAGGAGGTGGTCACCAGACAGGCGGCGGAGAACCGTTCGCACCCATCCGTCGGAGCTTGTTCCGGCAGCCGGTGCCGGATTGCTGGCGTCACCCATTGCGGGCGCCTCCGATCAGATGGTGGCCGCGCCAGTCGCGCAGCTGGGTGCGTACGCGCGCCGGCGTGT
>JAPLGR010000232.1 GCA_026390045.1 Chloroflexota bacterium
GTCATGATCCATCCCTGGACGTAGCTGAAGGCGGCCGATAGCAGGTACAGCCCCAGCGTGGTCAGGATGATCTGGCCGATGTAGCCGAAGTCGATCGACCCCGTGCCGGCGATCTGGGCCATCACGCCCTCGAACAGCTTGGTGGTGGCCTTGCCGAGGATCTTCGGTCCGACGATCGAGAAGACGGTGGAGCCGGCGGCGAAGAGCAGGACGATGACGATGGCAACCCGGTAGGCGTCGAGGTACCTGACCAGTTTGGCCATCGTGCCCCGGAAGTCGCGGGGCTTCTCGCCCGGCCCCATCATCGGGCCCATGGGGCCGTGGCCGCCGAACGGGCCGCGGCGGGGGCCACCTGGCTGGGGGCCGAAGGCCGGGAGTCGATCGGAGGTGCTGCGCGCAGGCTGGCTCATCGCAGCTCCTCCTCGCTCAGCTGGGACAGGGCGATCACCCGATAGGGTTCGCAGTCCCGCATCAGCTCCTGGTGCGGTCCCTTGCCGACGATCCGTCCCTCGTCCAGCACGATGATCTGCTCGGCGTTCTTGATGGTCGAGATGCGCTGGGTGACGATCAGGACCGTGCTTGAGGCGGTGCCGGCTTTGAGCGCGCGGCGCAGGGCGGCGTCGGTCTTGAAGTCGAGCGACGAGAAGCTGTCGTCAAAGATGTAGATCGGCGGCTGTTTGACGAGGGCCCGAGCGATCGCCAAGCGCTGCTTCTGTCCGCCGGAGACGTTGGCCCCGCCCTGCGCGATCTCGGTCGCCATACCCTCGGGCGAAGCGGCGATGAACTCTGTGGCCTGGGCGATGCCAGCCGAGGTGGTGAGCGCCTCCGGACTGGCGTCCTCGTCAGCGTAGCGCAGGTTGCTCTCGATCGTGCCGGAGAACAGGACGCTGCGCTGCGGGATGTAGCCGATCTTGTCCCGCAGGTCATGCTGGGTCACGCTGCGGATGTCGACGCCGTCCAGGCAGATCGTCCCGGCGCTCACCTCAAAGAAGCGCGGGATCAGGCTGACGATGGTCGACTTGCCCGAGCCGGTGGTGCCAATGATCGCCGTCGTCTCGCCCGGCCGGGCGGTGAAGCTGATGTCGTGCAGCACATCCTCCTCCGCGCCGGGATAACGGAAGGAGACATTGCGGAACTCGACCGTTCCGGCGAAAGGCTCGGGGAAGCGCTGGGGGACCTCAGGATCGCGGATGGCGACCTCGGTCTCCACGACGTCGGCGACGCGGTTGGCGGATACATCCGCCCGGGGCAGGATGATGAACATCATCGACAGCATCACAAAGGCGAAGACGATCTGCATGGCATACTGCATGAAGGCCATCATGTCACCGACCTGCATGCTGGACTGCGCCACCTGGTGCGACCCGACCCAAATGATGAGCATCGCCAGCCCGTTCATGATCAGCATCATCAATGGCATCAAGATGACCATCACCCGGTTGACGAACAGGCTGGTGCGTGTCAGGTCGAGGTTGGCCCGGTCGAAGCGCTGCTCCTCGAAGTCCTGTCGGTTGAAGGCCCGGATGACCATCATCCCAGACAGGCTTTCCCGCGTGACGAGGTTGAGTCGATCGATCAGGCGCTGCATGATACGGAACTTGGGCACGGCGACCTGGTAGACGACCGCGATCAGGACGACCAGTGTCACGAGCGCCACCGCGATGATCCACCACATCGAAACGTCCTTGCTCATGGCGCGGATAACCCCGCCGACGCCGATGATGGGGGCGTAGAAGACCATGCGCACCATCATGATCACGACCATCTGGATCTGGGTGATGTCGTTGGTGGAACGCGTGATGAGCGAGGCGGTCGAGAAGCGGTCGAACTCGGTGCTGGAGAAGCTCTCCACTTTGCGGAAGACCAGCCGACGCAGGTCGCGCGCCAGGCCGGCTGCGGTGCGGGCGGCCAGAAACCCCACCACAACGGCGCAGATGACCGAGAGCAGTGAGACGAGCAGCATGAGCAGACCAGTGCGCAGGATGTAGGCTGTCTGCAGCCGACCGGTGTCCGCGCCCAGGGCGGTGTACTCGGCCTTGACTGGCGCCACCGCCGCTTGGACGATCATGCTCTCGCCCAAGGTGGTAAAGCGTTCATCCACCATCGTCATCAGCTGGGAGCGCTGTGTGGCCGGGATGTTGGCGAGCACTGTGAAGACGTCCATGCCGGCGGGGATCTTCGAGAGGTCGAAGCCCATCTTCGAGGCCATCGAGGCTGCCAGTTCAGGATTGGCGATCGCCTGCTCGATCCCGCTGACGGCCAGGAGCGCCTTGCCCACGACCGGGTTGAGTCGGTCGAGGACGGTCTGGTCCAAGCCCTCCTGCAGGACGTAGACCGGCTCGGTGGCCAGCGCGGGGTAGTCGGCGAGGTAGGTCGCGTAGTCCGGCGAGCTCGAGTCGACCAGGGCATACTGCGCGAGCACGTCGGCCTTGTCAGCGTCGCCCATGAACAGGAACAGCCGGTTCATCTCGCTCTGGCGGATGGCGAGAGGCACGGCGCTCTCGACCCCGCCCTGCTGAATGCCGACGTTGACGATCCTGGACAGGTAGTCCGGCAGGGCCAAGTCGCAGTTGGCCTGAATGAACAGCAGGACGATGGCCAGCAGGATCAAGAGAAGGAACGGGCGGAGGTACTTGATGAGTCTCAGCATCTCGGTGTTGGATCCTCAGGACAGGTTGATTGCCAGGCGCAATGCTCCGGCGTTACGTGGCCGTATTCGCCGGCGGTGCTACGCGACGCGGCGGACGGCATGCACCCGGCCACGAGTTGGCCTGCGCGAGCGGCAGGTGAAGGGGCGGTCCGACTCGACGCGCTCATTGGCTGCGGGCGGGCCCGGGCTCGGCGTCGAGCAAGTTGGCTTTCTCGATCAGGAGCTTCAGCGCAGACACGATCTGCTCCTGCTCACTTGGGGAGAGTAGGTCGGATAGTCCATCGAGCCAGCTCAGCCGGGCATGAAGCCCCTCCTTCACGCGGCGGGAGCCCTCCGGCGTCAGGACGATCTGCCTCACACGCCGGTCGTGCGGATCCTCTGAGCGGGCGACCAGTCCCTGATCGACAAGTCGGTCGAGCATCTGGCTGGCCGCGGCGTTGCTCACGCCCAGATGACTCCCAATGTCAGAGACAGCCATCACGCCCTCGCGTTGGATATGCAGCAGGGTACCGAGCTGCGGCATCGACAGCCCGCTCGCCTTGGCGTGCCGCACCAGACGGTGCATTGAGCCGCACATCGAAACCGCGGCCCATTCCTGAAGCGCCAACTCGAGTGGATTGGCCGATTCCATGCTTGATCATCCTAATTGGTTAACGGGCCTAATTG
>JAPLGR010000072.1 GCA_026390045.1 Chloroflexota bacterium
CAGCGCGTCTTGAAGAGCATGAAGGTGAGCAGGACCACGAAGAAGACCATGCCGTAGACGAAGATGTTATGCCGGAAGAGAATCGGCCCCAGGAACGGGATCTGGCCAAGGAGCGGGATCTCGTATGGGACGAAGATCCCCGGATTATTGAACTGGGGCATGGGCTGCATGAACTTGCCCGAGATGAAGGAGGTGATCCCCACGGCAAAGATGTTGATCACCGTGCCTGAGATGATCTGATCCGTGCGGTACTTGATGGACAACACGGCATGCACCAGCCCCAGCAGCCCTCCGGCCAGCACGGCCCCCAGCAGGCCAATCCACAGGTTGCTGATGCTGCCCACAATCGTGCCGACCATCGCCGCCGTCAGCATCATGCCCTCGATGGCGATGTTCACCACCCCGGCGCGCTCACACAGGATGCCCGACATCGCCCCCAGCGTCAGCGGCACGGAACGGACGAGCATGATGCGCAGCATTCCCGCAAAGTTCAGCGTCCCACCGGAGGCCGCCCAGGAGAGGAACGCAAACACGAACATGACGCCCACCAGGGCAAATGCCAGGCCCGTCCTCCGCCCGAAGCCGCGCACGAGCTGAAACGCGCCGACCGCCGCGCAACCCGCAGTCAGCAGCCACAGCATGTTCTGCGTGTTGAAGACCCAGTCTTCGACCTCCACCGTCGAGCCGCCTGGGTAGAGGCGCATCGTGGTGGACATCGTCGGGTCGACCCCGCGCAGGAAGAACAGCCAGATCAACACCGCCAGCCCAAGGAAGACGAAGCCCAACACGCGCCGCCGGGTTTGAGGGACGTAGACCGAGCCCATCTCGAGAGTGGATGTCGTGGCGCTCATCGGTTCAACTCCCTCCCCAACCGCTGACGTGAACCCCAGGCTCGGCCTTCTTGGGTTCCTTGAGCCGATAGATGGTGCGGACGATCGCCGGCGCGGCGATGAAAACCAGGATGAACGCCTGCATCACCGAGACGATGTCGATCGGGATGCCGGCTGCCGCCTGCATGCGGACCGCCCCGTTGCGCAGCGTGCCAAACAGCAGCGCCGCCAGTACCACGCCCACGGGGTGGGTCCTGCCGAGCAGCGCCAGGGCGATGCTGTCGAAGCCGTAGCCCGGAGAGAAGGTCTGTGACAGGTGATGATTCACACCCAGGAGCTCGTTGGCGCCGGCCATCCCGGCCAGCGCACCCGAGAGCGACATCGCCACGATCGTGCTCTTGACGATGTTCATGCCGGCATAGCGCGCGGCGCGTGGATTGGCGCCCACGGTCCGCAGGTCGAAGCCCCACTTGGTCTTGAACAGGAACCAGTACACCAGGGCCGCAACCGCCAGGGCGACAAAGAACCCAACGTGGAAGCGGATCGGTTCTCCGAAGAACTGCGGCAGCCGAGCGCTGTCCTCGATAGTCGGGCTGATCGGGTTCGTGGAGCCCGGGGCCTTCATCGGCTCACGCAGCAACCAGTCGGTGAGCCGGAAGGCGATGTAGTTCATCATGATCGTATTGATCACTTCGTGACCGCCCGTCTTGGCTTTCAACAGTCCGGGGATGAATCCCCACAGCGCACCGCCCAGCGCCCCGGCCAGGAAGGCCAGCGGGGCGTGCAGGATGCCGGGCAACCCGGTGATCGAATACCCGACCCACACCGAGAAGATTCCGCCCATGAAGATCTGACCCTCAACGCCGATGTTGAACAGGCCGGAGCGGAATCCCAGCGAGACCGCCAGCCCGGCGAAGATGTACGGGATCGACTTCACCAGACTCTCGAAGAACGGGTTGAAAGCTCGCCGGATCTCCTGGGCGTCGCCGCCTTGGATCGCGGCAATCATCTTCGACGGGGTGCCAAAGGCGCCCGTGAACAAGGTGACGTACGACTCCCACGCCGCCTTGAACCCGTTGCCGATCGCCTGCAGCGGTGCTGTTGCCCAAAGGCTGTAGACATCTTTGCTCGACAGGGCAACGATGACGCCGCCCAGCAGCAGCCCGCTGAAGATTGCTAAGGCGGGGACGATCAGCGAGCTCCGGCTGACCTCTTCAACGAAGATGCCGACCGCCGACTTCCTGGAAGTCTTCGTCTTGTTCTGCTCATCTGTCATGGGACCGACCCTCACGGGATGCCTTGACTCGGGTTGGCGCCCGATAGCCGCTCGCGCTTTCCGGGTGAATGCCGGCCATCAACAGCCCGACCCGCTCCTTGGTTGCGTCTTCAATGGCCACGATGTCCACAATCTGTCCCCGGTACATGACAGCGATCCGATCCGAGAGCTGCATGATCTCGTCCAGCTCTGTCGACACCAGCAGGACAGCCACTCCCTGATCCCGCTTCTCGATCACTCGGCTGTGGATGTATTCGACCGACCCCACATCCAGCCCGCGCGTGGGTTGCGCCGCGATCATTAGCTTGATGGGGCGCGACAGCTCGCGGGCCACGATCACCTTCTGCTGATTGCCGCCGGAGAGCGTGCCGACCTCCACCAGCGGCGAGGGGGTGCGAATGTCGAACGCCTCGACCAGCTCGTCCGCGTGCCTGAGAATCGCCTGCGGCCGCAGGACAGCCTTCTCGGAGAAGGGCTCAATGTAGTAGGTGTTCAGCACCAGGTTGTCGGTCACTGGGAATG
>JAPLGR010000629.1 GCA_026390045.1 Chloroflexota bacterium
GGCTATGTTCCTTCACCGAGTACTATCACCAGCTGCATTGGCCCCGACGAACCGCCGGATGCGGACCCGCATGTCCGGTGGTGTGAGAGGGAAGATGGGCAACCCATCCTCCCTACTCGATTCCCCGGGTGTGCATGCCACCCGCAATCCGAGCGGGGCGCCTAGCAGGTTGCGGAAGAACGGTATGTTGGAGGTATTGAAAACGAATCCCCGACCCTCGCCCGGGTGTTGTAGTCGTCAAACGGTGACGGAGGCCGAGGGCCATGCGCGGAGACGACAGTGACGATACTCAGATGTGGTCGTACGTCTCGCAGGAACAGCGGATCCCAGCCGATCACCCTCTGCGGCCGATTCGCAGGATGGTCGACGAAGTGCTGGATCGTCTGTCGCCGCGCTTTGATAAGCTGTACTCGAAGGTGGGACGACCGTCGATTCCACCCGAGCGGTTGCTGAGGGCTCTGCTGCTGCAGGTGCTGTATACCATCCGCAGCGAGCGGATGTTGATGGAGCAATTGGACTACAACATGCTCTTCCGCTGGTTCGTGGGGCTGAACATGGATGACCCGATCTGGGACCCCACCGTGTTCACCAAGAACCGCCAGCGGTTGCTGGAGGGCAAGATCGCCCAGGCCTTCTTCAAGGAAGTGCTGGCTTTGGCGGGGGAGAAGGGGCTGACCAGCGACGAGCATTTCACCGTGGATGGGACGCTGATCGAGGCCTGGGCAGGGAACAAGAGCTACCGCAGGCGGCACCCGGAGTCGGACAAGGGGCCGGATGAGCCGGGGGTCGGCTCGGGAGAGGACTTCCACGGCGAGAAGCGGACGAATGCCACCCACCAATCCACCACGGATCCGCAGGCCAAGCTGTACCGCAAGGGCCCGGGGAAAGAAGCCAAGCTGTGCTACTTGGGGCACGTTCTGATGGAGAACCGCAATGGGCTGGTGGTGGATGCCCGTTTGACACAGGCGACAGGGACGGCGGAGCGGGATGCGGCCGAAGAGATGGTGCGGGCGGCGAAACGAAGGCACCGAGGGCGGCTGACGGTGGGAGGGGACAAGGGCTTCGACACGCACGCCTTTGTGGCCGCGTTGCGAGCGATGGGGCTGACGCCGCATGTGGCCCAAAACGAGAGCCATCGCCGCAGCGCGATTGATGGGCGCACCACTCGGCACAAGGGGTATGAGCTCAGCCAATGGAAGCGGAAACTCATTGAACAGGTCTTTGGCTGGATGAAAACGGTGGCAGCGCTGAGGAAGACGCGTCACCGGGGAGCGCCGCGCGTGGGTTGGATGTTCATCTTCTGCCTGGCAGCGTTCGACCTGCTGCGGATCAGGAATCTCGAAGCGGCGAGGACATAGTCGCGAGGAGTTCGCAAGACCGATGATCCAAGGCATGTGAACTTCCCGAGAAGGTTCTTCGGGAGCCCGGACTTGGGTGGTTGACCGCCCCAGGGAGAGATCAAGGACAACCGTGCACATCATTCGTTTGTTCGTTTCACATTCTTCCGCAGCCTGCTAGGAGGAGGAGATGGACACGCATCGCAAGCGCATCCTGACGGGGGATAGACCGACCGGCCCCATGCACCTCGGCCACTACGTCGGCACGCTGGCCAACCGCCTGCGGCTGCAGGACAGCTACGAGTGCTTCTTCATCGTCGCGGACCTTCACACGCTGACCACGCGGCCGGACAAGGACGCCATCGCCCAGATCGGGGACAACGTCCGCGAGATGGTGCTCGACTACCTCGCCATCGGGATCGATCCTGAGCGGAGTGCCATCTTCCTGCAATCGGCCGTGCCGGAGACCTATGAACTCAACCTGATCTTCGAGATGCTGGTCAGTGTGCCGCGGCTCGAGCGCGTTCCCAGTCTGAAGGAGATGGCCCAGGCCGCGCGTCTGACGGCGATGCCATTTGGCCTGCTTGGCTATCCGGTCCTTCAGGCGGCCGACATCCTGCTGCCGAGGGCGACGCTTGTCCCGGTCGGCAAGGACAACGAGGCGCATGTCGAGGTGACGCGCGAGATTGCCCGCCGCTTCAACACGCTGTATGGAGAGGTGTTCCCGATCCCGGAGCTCCTGCTGGGTGAGATCCCCACCCTGGTTGGGACCGATGGTCGGGCGAAGATGAGCAAGTCGCTGGACAATGCCATTTTCCTGTCGGATGACGCCGGCGCCGTGGAGGCCCGCGTGCGGGGGATGTACACCGACCCGCAGCGCGTGCGCGCCGATATCCCAGGCAAGGTGGAAGGGAATCCAGTCTTTGCCTACCACGATGCCTTCAATCCGGATCGCGACGAGGTCGAGGACCTGAAGGATCGCTATCGGCGCGGGAAGGTGGGCGACGTCGAAGTCAAGTCCAGTCTGGCTCGGGCGTTGAACGGATTCCTGGACCCGATTCGAAGGCGGCGCATGGAGTATGCGCGCCAGCCGCAGCGGGTGGAAGCGATCCTGCGTTCGGGGACCGAGCGGGCAAGGCATGAGGCGGCCTCAACGATGGACGCCGTTCGCCACGCGATGGGGTTGTACCGCGTGCCGGGGCTCTAGCCGGTCCGAGAGAGGCGCAGTGTATAATCCGCCGCGAATCCCACTTAAGGTCAGGTTGGGCTCCCAATGGCCAAGAAACTGCGCATCTTGATCGCCAAGCCAGGATTGGATGGGCACGATCGTGGGGCGAAAGTCATCGCCCGGGCGCTGCGGGATGCCGGTATGGAAGTGATCTACACCGGCCTGCGCCAGACACCCGAGATGATCGCTGAGGCTGCGCTCCAGGAAGATGTGGACGCGATTGGGCTCTCGATTCTCTCCGGAGCCCATATGGCACTGGTGCCCCGCGTCCTCGAGTTGCTCAAGGCGCAGGGACAGGCCGGTCTGCCGGTCCTCCTGGGAGGGATCATCCCCGACGAAGACATCCCCGCCCTGCGGCAGCTCGGAGTGTCCGCGATCTTCGGCCCGGGCACGACGACGGATACCGTCGTGGCAGCCTTTACGCAGGCTGTCCGCCACGACGCTTCCTGATGGCGGCCAACGGATGAGCGTGGAAGACCGCATTCTGGCGGGCGACCGCCTGGCACTCGCGCGGCTGCTGACCCAGATCGAGAATGAGCAACCGGAAGGCTTCGAGGCTCTCTCGAAGTTGTTCCTGCACACCGGCCGGGCTCACCTGCTGGGGATCACAGGCCCGCCCGGCACCGGCAAGTCCACCCTGGTCAACCGTCTGGCTCTCGCCCTTCGCTCTCGCACGAAGGAGATGGTTGCCATCGTGGCCGTGGATCCGAGCAGCCCGTTCACCGGCGGGGCTATCCTCGGCGACCGCATCCGCATGCGCGATCTGTCCGGGGATCCCGGTGTGTTTATCCGCAGTATGGCCAGCCGAGGGGCGCTTGGAGGTCTGGCGCGCACGACTTCCGCTGTCGTTGAAGCGCTCGACGCGGGCGGATTCGGATGGATCCTGATCGAAACCGTCGGCGCGGGCCAAGCGGAAGTGGAGATTGCTCGCACCGCGCACACAACGCTGGTCATCGAGGCACCGGGGCTGGGCGACGACGTGCAGGCCATCAAGGCCGGTATCCTCGAGGCGGCCGATCTGCTCGTCGTCAACAAGGCGGACTTGCCGGGGGCCGACAAGACCGTGTGTGCCCTCGAGGCATCCCTTGAGCTGGCGTCCGGCCCGCACCAGGCGTCAGGGCATCCCGGACAGCTTGGGCAACCCGATCAGGGGTGGCAACCTCCCGTGCTGCAGACTGCGGCACTGCTCGGCGAAGGGGTGGATGAGGTGATTGACGCCATCCTGCGCCACCGCGCCTACCTCGAGACGACGGGCGGACGGACAGGGCGAGACCGCGAGCGCTTGCGGGCAGAAGTGCTCGCCCTTCTTGGCGACGGGCTGCTTGAGCGATTCCTGGGCGCCCGCAAGGACGTGGACCTGGGCCTGGAACTGGAGCAGGTGTTCGCGCGCCAGGTCTCGCCGCGCCAGGCGGTCCAAAGCCTGCTCTCACGCGACCGCTAGTTCCTGCCGCGGGCGCGTGCCCGCTTTTTCCATTCGCGCTACACTACGCCCATCATCAGCCAGTGCGGGACGGCAGCAGCTGCATTCCCGCCTGCGTTGCACACACGAGGGATGTCATGGGCAGGATGTTCGGGTATGGAGATATCCAGCTGTTCGCCGGTTCCGCCAGCGGGGGCCTGGCGAAGGAGATCAGCGACTACCTTCACATCCCTTTGAGCGAGTACGACATGGTGGAGTTCTCCAACGAGAACCTCTTCGTTCGCCTGCACGGCAGCGTGCGCGGCCACGATGTGTATGTCATCCAGTCGATGTCCTCTCCGCTCCATCGCAATATCATGGAGCTGTTGATCATGATCGACTGCCTCAAGCGTGACTCGGCCGGCCGCATCACCGCCGTCATCCCTTACATGGGCTACGCGCGCTCCGACAAGAAGGACCAGCCTCGCGTCCCGATCACCGCACGCCTGCTGGCCGATATGATCGAGGTCGCCGGCGCGGACCGGTACATGACGATTGACCTTCACGCGGGACAGATACAGGGGTTCTTCTCCGTCCCCGGGGACGTCCTGACGGCCTTCCACCTGTTGAGCGACTACTTCGTCGCCAAGAAGCTGCAGAACACGGTCGTGGCGACCGTCGATCTCGGCTTTGCCAAGAAGGGCCGCAACTTCGCCGCCAAGCTTGGCGTCCCCTTGGCCTTCGTCGAGAAACGGCGCACACGGGATGATGCCCGGGCGATGGCAACCACCGTCATCGGGGACGTCGAAGACCATGACGTCGTCCTGGTGGATGACGAGGTATTGACCGCCGGATCACTGTGCGAGGCGGTTAAGATCGTGCGGGAGCATGGCGCTCGCGAGATCCATGTGTCGTTCACCCATGCCCTATTGGTCCCTCCTGCTGTGCAGCGGCTGCAGGAGGCGGGCATCAAGGAGATCGTGACCACTAACACCGTCGACCTGCCGGCCGAGAAGCGCCTGCCCAACATGAAGGTCCTCTCGGTTGCGCCTCTGCTGGCCGAGGTCATCATCCGGGCGCACGAGGGTCGTTCCGTCGGCGAGTTGTTCAACGAGTGAGGGCTGCACATTTCGATCAATTCTGTGGCGGGCCGCGTTCCTTCCGGCCCGCCGCGCGTCCCGGGCACATGAGTTGCCTCCAGCACGGGATGGCCGCGAATGCATGCTCGCTCGTCTGCCTGTCCACCTTCTGCGCCAGTGGGAGTGTTGCTGGTGGCTTTGGCCCCTGGCTCTCCTGAGGACACTCGCGGATGCGACTGCCTGGCTTCCCCCTTGTCTTGAAGTTGCTGATACTCCTTCTCTCGGCTGCCGTTGCGGGGTGCAGTCCCGTGTGGAGCGCGATCAGCCGCCCGTCACTCGAGGCCGATGTCGGCGAGGTGCTTGCACGAGGGCTTCAAGATCCGCCTGGGATGGAGTGCCGGATGATCGGGACGACGCGTTCCGGCTACTGCACTCTCGAACTGGATGGCGCCGGCGCGCTCGCCGTGGCCGAGGGACTGAGCCTGGAATCAGGAAACGTGGATCTCCAGGATCCCGCCGGGATTCCGCCCGCGGCTGCGGAAGGAATCGTGGGGTATTTCTCGCCGGAGGTGATGGGATCGTTGGATGGCTTGCCCGCCTACTGGATCGGAGGGCGTCCGGATTCGCTGAGGCTGCAGAATGGGGGTCAGTTCGAGTACATGGTGTTGATCTTGGGTCCCGATACCAGGCAGGCGTGTGTGCAAGTCTCGTACGCGTACGGGTAGGCCACGGATCAGCGGGCGCGGAAAGCTGTCACAAGCGGCTCCCAGGCATGAGTATCCATCCCTAGTCTGCGCCTGATGCAGTACTCCCTGGCAATCTCAGCCTGCTGCTCGATGCTGAAGGCGGCCAGGTTCTGACCGGCCTCGATCGCCGCCACGATCGCCGGCTCCCCGCCAAAGTCATAGACGCGGCCCTTGCTGTTCAGATGATTCCAGAGCGCCTGCACTAGGTAGCGCGCCCCAATCCGTTCGGCCTGCCATACGTGGGCAAGCTCGTGGATCAGCCAGGCAAGATCGCCAAGTTCATTCGCGGCCAGCGACTCGGCGGAAGTGTGCAACTGGCGCGGGAAGTAGATGTGATGTCCCAGCGCGATGGCGTTGTCGGCGATCGGTGGAGGATCGCCCGCAAACCGGCCGTGCACCTGGGGAAGGGCGTTCGTCCAGCCCGCGTTCTCCACAATGTGTACACGGTGGTAGAGGATGCCGTCGGCGAACACGATCCGCGCTTCAGCTTCTTCGAGTACGGTCAATCCGCGTCTGGCCATCACACGCTCGCCTCAATCTGAGGATACCTCATTCCCGGAAGATCGCCGTTCAATCATGCTTGGCGTGAAGGCAGGGATGCGGCTATGATTGCGCTATCTGCCGCGACGCGCAGGCCCAACCGGAGGAGATGATGGCGCTGTTCCTCGACTCAGCACACTTGGAGGATGCCCGGCGCGCTTCGGCGCTCGGCTTCATCGTTGGTGCAACCACGAATCCCGGATTGCTGGCCCGCGCCGGACACACCGACGCGTTGGCGGCCCTGAAGGCGTTGTGTCCGCTGTTCCCGGGCACGGTCTTCTACCAACTCCTTGGCCATACCCCCAAGGAGATGGAGGCCGAGGCAGAAGCCTTCCTCCCCCTTGCCGAGAACATCGGGCTGAAGATTCCCTGCACGGTAGATGGGCTCACCTTCGCCGCGCAGGTCTCCGGGCGCGTTACCATTGCCATCACTGGAGTGTTCACGCCTGGCCAGGCTTACCTCTCGGCGCAAGCAGGCGCCGAATACGTCATTCCCTACGTCAACCGCGTCACGCGTTTGACGGGGGACGGCCCAGGGCTGGTTGGGCAGATCGCGGCGATCCTCGACCCCACCGACTGTGAGATCCTGGCCGCCGGGATCAAATCGACGGCCGAAGCCGTCGATACACTGCTGGCCGGCGCTCAGCATGTCAGTTTGCCGCTGGATGTGATCCTGGCAATGGCAGAGAATCCGCTGACAGAGAACGCCATTGCCGACTTCGAGGCGGCGTGGTCGGCGCGCGGCAAGGCCGCCGGATAGCGGGTTGCGCAACGGGGCCCGCCTTGAGGGGCTGGTCAGAACGAGAAGGACGACCGCGCGCCTTTCACAACCCCCCCACCTTCGGCAGGCCCCTGACGTCGTACAATAGGCCGGATCTGGCGCAGGAGTAGATCGTGACGGTCAAGAGCACGGGAACCGGAAGTAGGGAAGGCGTTGCCTGGCGCGCAATCGTCGGCATCATCCTCGCCGGGGCAGCAGGCCTGATCCTGGTGGCCGGCGTCATTGTGCACGTTCTGGTGCGCGACTTCACCGCTGGCGTCTCCTCACCCGGTCTGAATCCATTCAGCGGAACTGGTGGGGGGACCGCCCCAGGGACGACGGCCGAACCGGGCACAACGCCGCTGGCCGCACTTGAACCGATCAACGTGCAACCCTGGAACGGCAGTTCACGTGTCACTATGCTCGTGATGGGCCTCGACTACCGCGATTGGGAAGCCGGCTCCGGTGCCCCCCGTTCGGACAGCATGATGCTTGTGACGATCGACCCGATCACGCGCCAGGCGGGTATGCTGTCCATCCCTCGCGACCTCTGGGTTGAGATTCCCGGCTTCGACCACAACCGCATCAACACCGCCTACATGCTGGGAGAGGCCTACAAGCTCCCGGGTGGAGGCCCGGCGCTGGCATGTGAGACGGTCGAGGGAGTAGTCGGCGTTCCGGTCGACTACTACGCCGTGATCGACTTCCAGTCCTTTGAGAGTGTCATTGACGAGATCGGTGGCATCGACATCCTGGTGGAGGAGCCGATAAAGATCGCGCCCATCGGCCGCCTCGCGATCAAACTTGAGGCCAAGGCCTACCACTTTGACGGCGCCGAGGCGCTGGCCTATGCCCGCGTGCGCAAGGCCGCCGGCGATGATTTCGGGCGCGCCCGGCGCCAGCAACGCGTGATCATGGCCGTCCTAGATCGCATCGTCGGCTTCGATATGCTCCCCGGCTTGATCAGCGGCGCCCCTGCGCTCTATCAGGAACTGGCCTCCGGCGTGCGGACGGATCTCTCGCTGAATCAGATCGTGTCGCTCGCCTGGTTGGCGATCCAGATCCCGAAGGACGACATCCGCTCGGGCGTCATTGGCCCGCCCAACATGATCCGCTACTACACGCGGCCGGATGGTGCGAAGGTCCTCGGCCCGGTGCCGGACCAGATCCGGCTGCTGCGCGATGAGATCTTCACTGTCACTAGCGGATATGGTCCGTCGGCCAGCCTAGGTGCGGCCGCGCCCTGAGAAGCGCTACCATGACCACGACTCCCTCTCCAGTCAGCACGAGTCCGCACCCGGCGTCTACGCCGAAGGAACCGCGCCGCCTGCGTCCGGGGATCATGGCCGTGATCGGCCTCGGCCTGTTCGCTATTGTGGTCTTCACCATCGCCACGCTGACTGGAGTCTCAGCCGGCCGGAAGCAGGCGGGGCAGACGACGGATGAGCTGCTGGCGCGGGCGGCACAGGAGCAGTTTGACCTTGGCGTAGAGGACCTGCTGGCGACGCGCTATGAGCTGGCCCGGCAGCGCTTCGAGTACGTCCTGCAGATCAACCCGGACTACCCGGGCGCAGCGGAGCTCCTGGGACGCGCGATGGCGGCGCTGGAGATGCCGACGCCGATGCCCAGCCCCACGGGGCCGCCGGCGACCCCCACACCCACGCTCGACGTCTCTTCATTGCAGTCGCTTTTCGACCAGG
This sequence comes from Chloroflexota bacterium, assembly GCA_026390045.1. Lineage (GTDB taxonomy): Bacteria > Chloroflexota > Anaerolineae > Anaerolineales > E44-bin32 > DYJB01. The sequence continues at coordinate 8,790 of JAPLGR010000629.1, forward strand.
CGCAGGCAATGGTCTCCCAGGGTGGGTGGTCGACGGCCCTTGAGGCTTTGATCACTCTGCGCGGGCGCGACATCACCTACCGGGCAACAGAAGTCGACGCACTGATGTCGCAGGCCCTGCGCAACCTTGGCGTGGAAGAGATTCAGCGGGGCCTGCACGAGCAAGGCATCTACCACCTCGCTCTGGCCGAGCGCTTTGGTGCACTCGACAGCACGGCGATTGCCTGGCGCAACTCGGCCTCCTACTACCAGTGGGCCGATGCGCAGTACGGACTGGACTGGGCGGAGGCGGCGCGGCTCTTCGGGCAGATCTGCAGCGCAAAGACCTGGGATGCCTGCCGCAAGTACGCCACTTCGGCGATGGAGTATGGTCACCTTCTTTTGGCAACCGGGGATCCGTGCGGAGCAGCCTATCAGTACGGCCAATCGCTCGACACATTCAGCAACGCAGCGCTCGAGCCGACATCGGAGTACGCCGTGAACCGGTGCCTCACAGCCACAGCCGGAACGCCGACGCCGACGGTGACCGAGACACCAACGCCCACGATCTTCGTCCTGATCTCAGATACGCCGTCGCCTACGGCGACCGATACGCCGGGCGGCGACACGCCGACCCCGACCGAGACGCCGACGCCCAGCGAGACGCCGACCGAGACTCCGACAGTGACCCCGACGACCCCATGAACGGGCCTGACATCCTGACTGCAGCCGGGCGCCCTCAGAGACTACCCCAGGCCTGATCTGCATCTGCAGCCAATACACCTCGATGAAGAAGGCGCAGGCACAGTGCTGCGCCTTCGATCATCTGGAAGAGGTGCCATGTCGGGAAGGGGGCCGGGGTCTAGAGCGGGACGGTGAACACCCGATAACGCTTGTACTCTTCGGCGCCCAGCCTGAGCGAGATCTTATTCGTCTGAGGGTTGTCCGCGCCGGTCAGGCTGCCGTCCAGCCAGCGATAGCCCCGGCGCAGCGCGACTTCCCCGATGCGCCAGAACATCAGCGCCTCCAGCCCCATCCCCCAGTAGTCCGGATCCACGGCCAGGATCTTGAACGAGACCGAACGGATGCGGCGCATCGCCCAGGCAAGCTGCAGATACTGCCATGGATAGCGCAGGCCGCCACAGCGGTGGAAAGCCTCCGCCGCGTTCGGGACGGCCAGGCTGAAGCCCACCTCCTTGCCGTCAACCAGGGCGAACCAGATCAGTTCCTCGATCAGGATCGGCCGCAGGCCGTCGGCGAAACGCCGAAGTTCGTCTTCCTCCATGGGTGTGAATCCGGGGAGCGTGCCGAGAGCGCGATTGTAGATGCGGCGGACGATGCGCAGGTCACGGTCGAACTCCGAGATCTGCGCCGGACGTAGCGCGCAGCGCGGGTTGCGCGCGACGCGCTCGGCCACATGCCGAAGCTTGGCCGGCACGAGCTCCAGGTGCTCACCCGCCTTGTGCACCTCAAACCGGTAAGCCAGCGTATCGCTGCTCTCGGTCCAGCCCGCCCGCTCGGCCATGTTCAGGTAGTAGGGTGGGGTGTGACCTTCGTACAGGGCTGCCGGGCAGTCATGCCGGCCCACGAGCAATCCGGGGAAATCGCTCTCGCCGAAGCTGCGCGGCCCGACCATGTAAGTGGCGCCCCGCACGCGCAAGTGCTGTTCCGCCCGCTCGACGAGGGCATGGAAGACCTGCTCGTCCTCGACGAACTCAAGGAAGCCAAACACGCCCCATTTCCGCGCCTGCACCCGGTTGGCGTTGTGATCCATCGCCACGCCGATCGTCCCGACGACCTGGCCGTCACGGCGCGCGAGGAACCAGTCGCCATCCCCCTGCTCGAAGAATGGATTCCGCCGGCACAGCCAGTCCATCTGTTCCGGCCACAGCCGCGGGATCCAGTTCGGATCACCCCGATAGAGTTGATAGGGGAAAGCGAGAAATGCGCGCCGGTCGGCGTCTGTGATCACGCGCTGCAGGCTGAGTGCGGATGAGCTCATGGCAAGGATGAACCTCCCAGGATGACGTTGGTCATGTGGTGGAGGCCATGACATGGAGTAGGGCGCGGGCAAGGAGTGCATCGTCCCGCGCCCGGTGTACGTTGGGTAGTTCCAGCCCGAGCTGCCGCCGTGCGGTCTCCAGGCTCTGCCAGCGGAAGGAGCGGCGCGAGTTGTCCCACTCGCCTCGGTATTGCGCGTACAACTGCATCAGGCAGAAGAAGCCCGAAGTGTCCACCGCTTCTGTCAGGCCGTGGATGGCCTGTGTCTGCCTCAGCAGCCGTGCGTCGAAATCGGCGTTGTAGACGGCGATGGAGCGGGACTGCATCGAGTCCCTCAACCTCGGCCAGACCTCTGACCAGCGCGGCGCCGTCGCGACCATGGCGTCGGTGATCCCATGCAGGGCGAGCGCGTCCATCGGGATCGGGCGCGTCGGCCGGACCAGACTCTCGAACTGAACCTGCCCATTGGCGTCCAGCAGGCAGACCTCGATGATCTCATCCTGCGGACCGAGGCCGGTGGTCTCGGTGTCCAGGTAGCACGGATCTGCCAGCAGGCGCTGGCGCGCCAGGTGCGCGGCCTCACGCCGGGCCTGGGCGGGAGAGACAATCATCTGCGTGACTCCGGTTGGCAGGTTGCAGAGGGTCGGAACGAAGCGCTCGCCCCGGTCGTGCACCGCGCCATGATGTCATTCTACTCGGAGCTGGAGGAGATTTCCCGGTGCTACCACACGCCGGGGAGCAACCGGAACCGGACGCGGCCGGCGTACTCGCCGTAGCCGGGCAGCTCGGCCTGCAGCGTTCGGTCCTCGAGGGCAGTCCGCAGGATGACCAGGACGATCATCACGGCGCTGACGGCCAGCCCGACCCATGAGCCAAGCAAGAGCGGCACGCACACGTCATACAGGATCATCCCGGCGTACATGGGATGGCGGATCACGGCATACGGGCCGGTGGAGGCAACGGCGTGGCCGCGCTCCTGCTGGATGCGCACAGTGGATGCCAGGAAGGCGTTGGCGCGTGACGCGAGCACCGGGAGGCTGAACGCCGGCACGAAGCCGAGCAGTGCCGCCACGCGGACCGGCCATGGGACATGCGACCACTCGAATCGGCCGGAGTCCAGCCCGATGACGATCAGCAGCGCGAACAGTAGCAGTCCGTTGGCGGGGACGATCCACTTGTCCCATGCCTTGGTGTTGGGACCCCACTGCCAGCGTTCCTCCGCGAGATCCGGGTTGGTCCGTGCCAACCAGGCCTGTGCCACGGCGGCCACCAGGAAGTAGGCGATCAGGAAGACCCAGGCATCGAGCCAGTTGATCCGGCCTGCGGCGAGGAACAGGACCGCGCCCATCAGCGCGTAGGTGACGACCAGCGCCGCAATGCGAGTGAGCAACTGCCGGGTTCCGCCCGGACGCGGGAGGCTGGAGGGTGTGCTCATCGCCTTGTCACCTGCTCAGGACACTAGAACGACTCGAGCGTCCCGCGCCGGCGGGCGTAGAACTCGAACCAGCGGAAGAGCACATAGCCCAGGAAGATGTATCCGACGCCCAGCAGCGCTTCGCCCACCAACAGCGGAGTGACCTCCGCCAGCGGTGAACCGGCAATCAGCGCGCGGGCAGCAGCGATGCCGCGCGTCAGCGGCAATCCCCAGGATATCGCCTGCATCCAAGCCGGCAGGTTGGCGAGGGGGACATTGGCCCCGGAGAACACAAGCAGCAGGAAGTAGGCGGTGTTGTTGACGAACATCGTGTCGAGGCTGACCAGGCTGACGCAGCCCAGCAGCAGGCCGAGGCCGGAGGTGCTGAAGGTTGTGATCAAGACCGTGAGGAGGAGCCCCAGTCCATCCGTGTGCGACAGGTCGAGCCCGAGGAGAAGCACGCCCCATGCCAGCCCGATGAACACGCCGAGGATCCCGTCGAGTACGTGGAAGAACGCCCGTCCGACGAAGACCGCAAGACGATTCGCCGGCGTGCCGAACAGGTAGACCAGCGTGCCCGCCCAGCGCTCGCCGCCGATGCTCATCGTCACGCCGAAGATACCGCTCACGGCGGCGATCTGGATCGCGTTGCCGATCACGTAGAAGCTGGCGTTGTCGGCGGACGTGGCATACATGCCGAGGAAGGTGAAGAACAGAATCTGCGCCAGCGGCATCACGACTTTGGATGCCAGGTACGTGACCGGACGCAGCCAGGCGAACAGGGCGACGTAGGAGAGCAGGGCACCCTGCACGAACAGGCGAAGGTCGAGCCACAAGCCGCGCAGCATGTCCTCGATCCCTCCGGTTACTCAAGCCCCAGCGTCGCGTCCACCCGGGCCTTGTGCAGGACCGCGCGCATCAACAGGCGGGAGACAAGGAGGTACGCGGTGCCGAAGACCAGCAT